>NZ_NOLI01000039.1:0-51959 GCF_002245975.1 Nostoc sp. 'Peltigera membranacea cyanobiont' 213
TTTATTTAGTTCTGGTAAAGCGCTGTCATCGCCCACAGTCCGATATACGAGGGTATCATCTAGGTCGGTTACAAAAAAAGTAGGAGTAGAGTTCTAGTGTGGAACTTGAAAACTGGTATTATGCTACTCACACTGAGTTGCATAATTGCGACTGGTATAGCAGTATATCTGATTGGCGGCATTGAACCAGCACAAATTCAGGCTTTGCTAAAATCTTCTGGAATCTGGGCACCGATTATTTATATTGCATTGTACGTTGTGGCAACAATGTTAGTTCTGCCCTCAACAGTACTAAATTTGACTGGAGGTGCAATTTTTGGCCCTTGGCTGGGTACTTTCTGGACTAGTGTTGCAGCAGTGATTGCAGCAATCATTGCTTTCGTTTTTACTAGAACTATTGGACGGCAAACAGTTGCAAAACGACTCGCAGGACGCTGGCAAGCTATGGATGCTGAGGTACGCCGTGGAGGGCTTTTTTATATGTTTGCCATCCGACTAGTACCAATCATGCCTTATGGCTTGGTCAACTTTGTGGCTGGACTGACTTCGATCGGTTTTAAAGATTATGTTCTAGGTACAACACTTGGCACTATTCCTAGTGTTTTACCTTTTGTACTACTAGGTAGTTCTGGTCTAAAGGCAGTCAAGACTGGTGATTTTTTGCCGCTAATACTCGCCTTGGGCTTAACTGGAATACTGGTAGCAGGGTCTACTTGGTATCGCCATCGTCGGACTTTTCCCAAAAAAGCTGTAGAAAGCCTTAAAAAATCAGACTCTTCAGATTACATAAATCCTAATAATAAATAAATTATCGGAATGGGACTTGAGCCTTGCTAGGTATACTAAGAACCAAACCTCGATCGCGACAAGCAGTCTTTCAGCCTGGCTATTCAAAAATTAAATGAGATTCCTAGATGGTACCAAAGTATTCATTGATTGTTCCAATTTATAACGAAGAAGAAATTATTCCTGAACTATACCGCAGACTGAATGCAGTTATGAATCGGTTGGATGGCCTGGTCGAATTGATTTTAATCAATGATGGTAGCCGCGATCGCTCCTTACAACTACTACGAGAACTCCATCAAAAAGACCCACGCATTTGCTACCTGAGCTTTGCTCGTAACTTTGGTCATCAAATTGCAGTTACTGCTGGTCTTAATTTTGTTCGGGGTCAAGTTATTATCATCCTTGATGCTGACTTACAAGATCCGCCAGAACTAATCCCAGACATGATTGAAAAATGGCGACAGGGCTATCAGGTTGTCTACGCTCAACGCACTCAACGCCTCAAGGAAGGATGGTTTAAGCGTTTTACAGCCTACTTCTTTTATCGCATCCTCAAGAAGCTTGCAGATGTAGAGATTCCTACTGATACTGGTGATTTTTGTTTAATGGATCGGCAAATCGTAGATATTCTCAATTCTATGCCAGAACGCACCCGCTATATTCGTGGTCTGCGTTCTTGGGTTGGCTTTCAGCAAACCGCAATTCAGTTCGAGCGCAACCCCCGCTTTGCTGGGGAAGTTAAATACACTTTCCGCAAATCTTTGGCGCTTGCTATTAATGGTCTAGTATCCTTTTCAATAGTGCCACTGCGGTTATCAACTTACTTAGGCTTAGTGGCGGCGGCGGTGGCCATCTTCATGGCTTTATTAGTCTTGTATTGGCGGCTTTTTCTCCCCCATTCGCCTTTAACTGGGTTCACAATTATTTTAATGGCAATTTTCTTTCTCGGATCTGTGCAGTTAGTCAGTGTTGGCATCTTAGGCGAATATATAGGGCGCATCTACGAAGAAGTTAAAGCTAGGCCCCTTTATACTTTGGCAGAGGTAGCTGGCTTCTATTCCAAATCCTCCAATTCAACGAATAATTCTGACAAACGAGTTGACGCTCTCCCCCCTAAAAAGGACGGGGATTCTTAAGATATTTCTGCCTCTGTACTTTGCTAATTTTGTATTAGATTCTTTATTAAAGAAAAAGTATCCTGGCTAGGGCTTATGCAAAAAAAAGTAGTGAAAGCCTTAATTTTCTGTAGGAGCAATTCAGAAATTGCTCCTGAGCGCGTGTAGTTTTGCGTAATACCAATTCCGGATGAAGATGCGCCAAACTAACTATATGAGGAACGAACCGCAAAGGAAGCAAAGGACACAAAGAAAGAAGAAGCCAAGAAAATTTGGCGCAGCCTCATAAAGAAATGGTATAAGTTCTGATACATTCACAAAGATTTGCAAAAAGCAAGTTTTTTATTTATCAAGAAAGGCAGAGGGCAGGAGCAACAGGTTGGAATACTGTTTTCTGCCCTCTGCTACGACCGCAGGGAGTAAGGGTTTAAGACCCCCACTGAAACGAATTTCAGTGGCCCCAATTAAGTACGGTGCTGAATCCCCTTCTTAATTGTCCCTCCTGCCTCCTGCCTCCTTCAACAAACTTCTTTTACATAAATTTACATTTAAATTTGTTTGTAAAATACTTGCTTTTTATCGAAAACTGTGAAAAGCTTTGTTATATCAAAAACTACGGCTTGCCTATCAAGATAAAGTAGTTGCCGCTAATCTGGCTTAACAAGTCATAAGTTGAGGCTACTGATAGTCCTCAAGTAGATAGGCAAACAGATTTATGAATATTTTGCAGCATCGATGGGATGAAGACTTGATGCTTAAGACTTTATCGATGGAGGGGAAATTGTAAATGCTGAAGACGTTAACAACTGATTTTGAACTCGACTTAGAAGCAGATGTGCTTGTGATTGGAGGCGGGCCAGCCGGAACTTGGGCGGCTTGGAGTGCTGCATCAAGTGGAGCTAGGGTTGTCCTGGTAGACAAAGGATACTGTGGTACAACTGGATGTGCTGCGGCATCTGGTAATGGTGTGTGGTATGTGCCACCCGATCCAGAAGCACGAGAAACTGCAAAGGCGAGTCGGGAATCGTTGGGTGGGTTTTTATCCGATCGCAGTTGGATGGATCGAGTACTGGATCAGACCTATGCAAATGTCAATCAGTTAGCAGAGTGGGGTTATCCCTTTCCTACCGACGATGAAGGCAAACCCTATCGGCGATCGCTGCAAGGGCCAGAATATATGCGGCTGATGCGGCGGCAAATTCAACGCGCTGGAGTCAAGATTTTAGACAACAGCCCCGCCTTAGAACTATTGGTAGATAACGATGGTGCTGTTGCTGGTGCAACGGGTGTGAACCGTCAGACTGGTAGTAAATGGATAGTGCGATCGCAGTCCACAATTATCGCAACTGGTGGCTGTGCGTTTCTCAGCAAAGCGTTAGGATGCAACGTCCTGACAGGGGATGGTTATCTGATGGCGGCAGAAGCTGGTGCTGAGATGTCGGGTATGGAATTTTCTAATGCTTATGGCATCTCTCCCGCCTTTTCTTCAGTTACCAAAACCCTGTTTTATAATTGGGCAACTTTCACCTACGAAGACGGGACTGTAATTCCAGGGGCAAGTTCTCATAGACGGTCAGTAATTGCCCAGACATTACTGCAACAGCCAGTTTACGCCATCATAGACAAAGCGGCTGAATCGATGCGGCCATCTATGCGTTTAGCGCAGCCCAACTTCTTTTTACCTTTTGATCGTGCAGGTATCGATCCATTTACTCAACGTTTTCCTGTGACTCTGCGTTTAGAGGGAACTGTGCGCGGTACGGGAGGAATTCGGATTGTCGATGAAAGTTGTGCCAGTTCTGTACGGGGACTCTATGCGGCTGGAGATGCTGCTACACGGGAACTAATTTGTGGCGGATTTACTGGCGGTGGTAGTCATAATGCAGCTTGGGCAATATCTTCTGGCTATTGGTCAGGGAAATCGGCTGCTGAATATAGCCGTAGTTTGGGAGAATACAAAACTCAACGACTAGTTTTGGGTGTTGGTGAGGTAGGATTAGAAAGTGGGAGCGATCGCACCTTAGCGACTGATGAAATTATTCAGGCAGTCCAAGCTGAAGTATTTCCTTATGAAAAGAACTATTTCCGTACAGAACAAGGCTTAACCGAGTCTTTGGGTAAGCTAAATCATCTTTGGCAAGAACTTCGTAGTAGCCAAGTAAAATCAGATAAAGAGCTAGTTCGGGCGCGAGAAGCTGCGGCAATGGTAGCTACAGCACGATGGATGTACAGCAGTGCCATTGAACGGAAAGAAACTCGTGGGATGCACAAACATCAAGATTATCCAGAACTTGATGCTAACCAGCAACATCACCTGATTAGTGGCGGATTAGATCGAGTTTGGGTGAAGAGTCAGCCGCTAAGTACAGAAAAGCCTTTAGCTAAAATAGGAGCAGCAGTGTGATTGAGTTGGTCAGCGAATCGCGGTGCATAAAATGTAATATCTGTGTGAATATTTGTCCAACCAATGTGTTTGATAAAGTACCTGATGCGCCGCCAACCATTGCCCGACAGAGTGACTGCCAAACCTGTTATATGTGCGAATTGTATTGTCCAGTTGATGCGCTTTATGTAGCACCAGAAAGTGATGTGACGACTTCAGTCAATGAGGCGGAATTGGCAGAAGTTGGTCTACTGGGTAGTTATCGGGAAAACATCGGTTGGGGACATAAACGTACTTCAACAGCAAAAGCCGATGAAACATTCCAAATTCTCAAGCAGATGAAATAGTACGGCGGAGAAAATAGTCATGCTGTTGGCATAAAGCACTAAATACTGGCATTAGCAACAAGATGAAATAGTACGGCGGAGAAAATAGTCATGCTGTCGTTCAAAGTAGAAACAGATTCTATCAGTAAAAATAAATTGACATCAAGATTATCAACTTCAGTGGCTTGTGTCTTACTGCTATTAACTACAGCATGTAGCCAAGGCGCAACTAAATCTGCTCAATCTCTTGAGGCTATTAATGTCAATAATGCTGTTGTATCTAACAACATTTCTACCCTACGAATAGGTTATGTAGGTAGTTCAGAACCCACAGGGGCACTCGGTTGGGCAAAGAAAAAGGGAATATTAGAACGGGAGTTGCAAAAAGCGGGATTTAAAAACATTACTTTTGCAAGATTTCCTAACGGGCCGGATCTAAATGAGGCGCTTGTCGCTGGACAATTAGATGTTGGTTCTTTAGGGGATACACCAGCCATAGTTTTGAAAGCAAGGGGTCAGGAAACCCGGTTGTTAAGGATTAGCCAATTCAATACAACCGCCTGGTTGGTAGCGAAAAAGAATGGCCCGCGATCGCTCGCTGAACTTAAGGGTCAAAAAATAGCTACCCAAAAAGGCTCTTATATGCATCGATACCTACTGGGACTATTAGCTGAAGCTAAAATTGCCAAGGATGTAAAAGTTGTTCACTTGATGACTACTGAGGCAAAAGCAGCTTTAGAACGTGGTGATGTCGCAGCTTATGCAACCTCAAGCGATCTAGGCCCTTTTCTGAAATCGCAAGGGTTTCCAGTAATTGATTCTTCGGCGAATCATAAAGGTTTGTCAGGGACATCATTAGTTGTCGCAACCGAAAGCTTTCTGGCGAAACAGCCTGATTTCCCGCAGAAGTTTAATGGAATCCTGACAGAAGCAGCCAAGGATTTAAAAGCTAATTCTGAAGAATATTATCAGTACCACGCCCAAATTACTAAATATCCCCTCGATATCATCAAAGTATCCTTCCCCCTGAAACAGGTATCAGAAGAACCATTACCAGCCGAGGGAGTGAAACTTTTAGAGGGAACAAAGAAATTTTTAGTCTCGCAGGGTTTAGCAAAGTCAGACTTTAAATTAACAGATTGGGTTGTGAACAAACAACAGCGTTAATTTATATCAGCCATTGCAAATGCGGAAATAGAAGAAGTAAAGGGAGTAGAGGAGGTAGGAATTAGTAACTTTTCTGAGCAAGAAAAACAAATTTTTGTAATTAAGTCTTTTAAAGGTGCAACTTCCAGGCTCAAAGGTGCAACTTCCAGGCTCAAAGGTGCAACTTCCAAGCTCAAAGGTGCAACTTCCAAGCTCAAAGGCTCAACTCCCAAGCTCAAAGGCTCAACTCCCAAGCTCAAAGGCTCAACTTCCAAGCTCAAAGGCTCAACTTCCAAGCTCAAAGGCTCAACTCCCAAGCTCAAAGGCTCAACTTCCAAGCTCAAAGGCTCAACTCCCAAGCTCAAAGGCTCAACTCCCAAGCTCAAAGGCTCAACTCCCAAGCTCAAAGGCTCAACTCCCAAGCTTATAAACTTAGGACTCACACAATAACTCTCTGAAACTCTTATTCCTTCGTGTCCTTTGCGCCTTTGCGGTTCGTTTTTCCATTATTTGCCGTAAGTCCTGTAAACTTTCTGCTTCCCTCTTGACTAATCCATTTGAAAATTCATGTAAAATCGCCATGACTATTGCACTAGACCGTCCACAGAAAACTAAGTCTGCTCAAATTCGGGAAAAACTTGGTTATCCGATTATCGACACCGATGTACATACCCAAGAATTTCCCCCAGCATTCTTGGACTATTTAGAGCAAGTTGCTGGAACTGCGATCGCACAGCGTTTTCAAGAACACTTACCCGGTGCATCTCGCTCTAAATGGTTTAAGCAATCTTGGGAAGAACGCCGCGCTAACCGCACCGCCCGCCCTCCTTTCTGGACTCGTCCCACTAACGATCCCCTAAATTTAGCTACCGTTAGTTTGCCAAAGTTGCTGCACGAACGCTTGCAAGAAGCTGGTACAGACTTTGCCGTTGTGTATCCTAACTTGGCAACGATGGCACCACACATCGGCAATGAAGAAATGCGGCGGGCTGTTTGTCGTGCGGCGAATACTTATCACGCTGATATTTTTCGCCCTTATAGCGATCGCTTAACACCCATTGCTGCTATTCCCATGCATACGCCCGAAGAGGCGATCGCAGAATTAGAATATGCGGTGAAAGTGCTGGGACTCAAAGCAATTCAAATCCCTGGACATATCCGCCGCCCCATTCCCGCCTTTGAGAAATATGGCGAAGAAGTAGCCAACGAAGCCATCTGGATTGATACCTTTGGCTTGGATAGTAAGTATGATTACGATCCCTTCTGGGCGAAGTGCGTAGAACTGAAAGTTGTACCCACCACCCACTCCTCCGGTATGGGTTGGATAAATCGGCGTTCCATTAGCAATTACCAATACAACCATATTGGTCACTTTGCATCGGCTGCGGAAGCATTATGTAAATCTTTATTCTTTGGTGGTGTAACTCACCGCTTCCCTACACTCAAGTTTGCCTTTTTAGAAGGAGGTGCAGCTTGGGGTGCTAGTTTGTACACCGATTTGATTTGGCATTGGGATACGCGCAATAAAGACCATTTGGTGGAAAATAACAATCCTGCCAACATCGATCGCGAAGAATTGCTAGAACTATATACCCGCTATGGTGGTGAATTAGTACATGGTCGTTTGGATCAACTAGGTAGCGGTTTAGGTTTCCACGCTGAGTTATTATCTCCCCTAGAACCAGGTGATTTGGATGAATTCGCCGTTGCAGGAGTAACGAAGCCAGAGGATATCCGCGATCGCTTCTTGAATCATTTCTACTTCGGTACAGAATCAGATGATACCCGTGTAGCTCAAGCTTTTAACCGGAAAGCTAATCCTTATGGCGATCGTGTTAAAGCTTTCTTGGGTTCCGATTCTGGTCATTGGGACGTACCTGATATTACTGCGATCGCAGCTAATACCTATTCAATGGTAGAACGCAAGATTATCACCGAAGAAGATTTGCAATATTTCCTGTCAATTCATCCCCTAGAGTTGTACACCAGCCTCAATCGTGACTTTTTCAAAGGTACGGCTGTTGAAAAAACCGCAGATGAATTTCTGGCTAGCAAGGTTTAAAAATCATTGTTCGTAGTAAGCACTTTAGTGCTGAAGAAAGCGCTGAAGCGCTTACTACATACCCAAATACCAATCTTTTGAATAATTTAGGGTAAACTATCATGACGATCGCTCTAGACCGCCCACAAAAAACCAGGTCTGCTCAAATTCGGGAAAAACTTGGTTATCCAATCATTGATACTGATGTACATACCCAAGAATTTGAACCAGCAGTCTTAGATTATTTAGAGCAAGTTGGTGGAACTGAAATTGTCGAACGTTTCAAAGAAAATTTACCAGGAGCTTCCCGCTTTAAGTGGTACAAGCAAAGTTGGGAAGAACGTTTTGCTTATCGCACCAATCGCCCTAACTGGTGGGGTCGTCCGACAAAAAATACTTTGAATTTGGCTACCATTAGCTTGCCCAAGTTGCTGCACGAACGCTTGCAAGAAGCAGGTACAGATTTTGCCGTTGTCTACCCCAACTTGGCAACAATGGCCCCAAATATCGGCAACGAAGAAATGCGACGGGCTGTTTGTCGGGCTGTTAACACCTACCATGCTGATATTTTCCGTCCTTATAGCGATCGCTTAACACCCATTGCCGCTATCCCGCTACACACTCCCGAAGAAGGGATTGAAGAGTTGGAATATGCAGTGAATGTTCTCGGACTCAAAGCAATTCAAATCCCCGGTTACGTTCGTCGGCCAATTCCTGCCTTTGAGAAATACGGCAAAGAAGTCGCTAACGAAGTGGTTTGGATTGATAACTTTGGCTTAGATAGCGAGTATGATTACGATCCATTCTGGGCTAAGTGCGTAGAACTGAAAGTTGTACCCACAACTCATGCTTCTAGCCAAGGTTGGACAACACAGCGTTCTGTCACCAACGCCCAGCACAATCACATTAATCACTTTGCCTTTGCAGCCGAAGCATTATGCAAATCGCTGTTCTTTGGTGGAGTTACCCGCCGCTTCCCACAATTAAAGTTTGCCTTTTTAGAAGGTGGTTCAGCTTGGGGTGCTAGTCTATACGCTGATATTATTTGGCATTGGGAAACCCGCAACAAACAACATTTGTTGTCAAATAACAATCCTGCTATTATCGACAAGGAAGCATTAGTAGAGTTATATACTCGCTACGGTGGCGAACTCGTAGATGGACGCTTAGATAAAATTGGTGACGGTTTAGGATTCCACCATCAACTATTAGCTCCAGAAAATCCAGGCGAACTCGACGAATTTGAACTAGCAGGAATTGAGAAACCAGAAGATGTGCGCGATCGCTTCTTGAATCATTTCTACTTCGGTACAGAATCAGACGATACCCGTGTATCCCAAGCATTTAATCGGGCAGCTAATCCCTTTGGCGACAGAGTTAAAGCCTTCTTAGGTTCAGATTCCGGTCACTGGGACGTACCTGATATCACCGCCGTTACTGCCAACGCCTACTCAATGGCAGAACGCGAAATCATTACCGAAGAAGACCTCCGTTACTTCCTCTCAATCCACCCCTTGGAGTTGTACACCAGTCTCAATCAAGACTTCTTCAAAGGTACAGGTGTTGAGAAAGCCGCAAACGAATATTTATCTGGGAAATAGGGAATAGGGAATGGGGAATAGAGAAAGAATGATTATGCCCCATGCCCAGTGCCCAATGCCCAGTCTTTACAACGTTCCATGTTCCATTTCCTCTGTTCATTTGTAGGGTGGGCAAGACTCACTCTACATTTCTCCTAAATTCTGTGTCTAATACCAACAATCTGCACCTTTATTGCATCAACTTTCACCTTTGATGCATCGGTTTGTATCTTTATTGCATTAGTTTGCACCTTTATTGCATCGACTTGCACCTTTGATGCATCGACTTGCACCTTTGATGCATCGACTTGCACCTTTGATGCATCGGTTTGTACCTTTATTGCATCGACTTGCACCTTTATTGCATTGACTTGCACCTTTGATGCATCGGTTTGTACCTTTATTGCATCGACTTGCAAAAATTAACCTACACAAAAATGATTTAATTATGGTACTAAATATTACAAAACCAAAAGACTACATTGACCTAGCAACTTCTCTATCCAAAGAACTTGCTCAATCCGCAGTCGAACGCGATGCCAAAGCTGGAGTTCCAGAAGAGGAAATTAATAAACTGCGTGAAAGTGGCTTATTACCACTGATTGTACCTAAGCAATATGGTGGAATTGGTGCAACTTGGATTGATGCCTTAAAAATTGTCAGAAAGCTATCAAAAGCTGATGGTTCAATTGGTCAATTGTATGGTAATCATCTCAATTTGACAGCTTTGGGTCACGTTTCCGGCACGCCAGCCCAAAAGGAAAAATATTATAGAGAAACTGCTAAGAATAACTTATTTTGGGCAAATGCCATTAATACAAAGGATACAAGGCTGAAAATTAATCCAGAAGGTGAGAATTTTCGTGTTAATGGTATTAAAAGCTTTGGCACAGGTATTTCTGTTGCAGATTATCGGGTATTCTCCGCTTTGGAAGATGGTGTAGAATTGCCCTTTATATTCATAATTCCCAAAGAGAGGGAAGGGTTAGTTTCCAATCAAGATTGGGACAACATTGGGCAACGCCGCACTGATAGCAGTAGTTATACATTTAACAATGTTTTAGTAGAAAAAGATGAGATTTTGGGGCCACCCAATCCCCCAGATAGTGCTTTCTCAACTTTTCTTGGTATTATTGCCCAGCTAACAAAAACCAACGTTTATTTGGGGATTAGTAAAGGAGCCTTTATTGCTGCTCGTGAATATACTAAAACTACTACTAAACCGTGGATTACATCAGGTGTAGATAGTGCGACTAAAGACCCATATATTCTGCATCATTACGGTGACTTTTGGATTGAAATTCAAGCTGCGATCGCACTAGCTGATCGAGCAGCCGAAAAGGTGCAAGCAGCCTGGGAAAAGGATGCAGCACTTACTCATCAAGAGAGGGGAGAAGTTGCGATCGCAGTTTCCGCAGCCAAAACATTAGCTACTCGTGTAGGTATAGATATTACCAACCGCATCTTTGAAGTTACGGGAAGCCGTGCCACAGCAACCAAATACGGGTTTGATCGTTATTGGCGAGATTTGCGAACCTTTACCCTGCACGATCCTGTGGACTACAAATTGAAAGCGATCGGCGATTGGGTACTCAACGATCAACTACCCGTCATCACGCAATATTCTTAGTGCATTGGTTATTTCTCTCTCTACCTTTATCCCCAAAGACGCGATGAATCGCGTCTCTACAAAATCTAAAATCCAAAATTGATATGACTCAACTAAAAACACTTCCTACCTACGACCCAAGTTTATTTGAGGGAGCCGCAGAGGGCTACGCTCAATATAGAACCAAATACCCACCGATTGTATTCGACAAACTAGCCGAAATATTTCATCTCAATGGTCAAGGACGACTCCTTGATTTAGGCACTGGTCCAGGATTAATTTCAATTGGTCTACGAACCAAATTTGAAGAAGTTGTGGCGATCGATCCCGATCCCGGCATGATTGCAGAAGCTAAACGGCAAGCAGCAGCAGTTGGAGCAAATAATATTACTTGGTTAGAACAAGGAGCCGAGTTAATCGACTCTAGTTTAGGAAAATTTAAGTTAACCACAATTGGTAGAGCCTTCCACTGGATGGAACGCGAATTAGTGCTGGAACGCCTTTATGAATTGTTGACTGATGATGGTGCGATCGCACTGCTTCAGACTGGTGATAACCCTTGGGAAAGCAATCTACCTTGGAAACAAGCTGCTGTAGGAGTAGTAAAGAAATGGTTAGGTGAAGAACGCCGAACTGGACAACGAGGACAAGGCACTCGTAAGCCACTCGATCCTCCTCATGAAGTTGTAATTGGCAATTCGGCTTTTGCTCGTCAAGAAAACTATGAAGTGCCATTTGAAAAATCTTGGACTGTCGATAGTTATCTTGGCTACTTATACACAACAGCCTTCTCCCTCAAAATTTTCTATGGCAATAACGCCCCAGCATTTGAAAAGGATATTAGGGAAGCGTTACTAGCAGCTGAACCGTCTGGACATTTCACAGAAGAACTCAAAGCTACAATTCTAGTCGCTTGGAAGCACTAACAAAATTGAACGCTACCCAGACAGAGTTCCACTTACAAATTTTAATCTTCCACTAGCACGATATTGGAGTGGGCCTTTCTCACTCCATTTCCTAAATTTTTGCCTCCTCAATATTAAAGTTTCAGTTTCTTAAGTCGTTGCGGGGTGGGTAATACCCACTCTCTTCTCTAATTTCATAAGTAAAATGTTTGAAATTAGCAAAACATCTACTGATTGAAGTTTTCAAATAAAGTTTATATTCCAATTAATCACCATTTTTATAACCACCTAGAGGGGAATCAATAAAACAACCCATGCCAGCTTTAAAAGGAAAGTTTGAATTCAGAAAGAGTCCAAGAACAACACGTCGTTCTTTGTTATTTGCTCTCGGCTACTGCTTAATGCTATCAACCACCCTATCAAGTTGTAGTGAAGCCAAAAATAACACTCAACAGTCAGCAGCTTCCCCTGTATCTGTCGCTTCATCTAGCACTACAGAGAAGCAAATAGTGCGGATTGTACGTTCAAAACAACTTTCCGCTTTAGCAGTTTTAGAAAAGCAGGGTTCCTTAGAAAAGCGATTAGAGCCTCTGGGTTTTAAAGTGCAGTGGGCTGAGTTTGCGGCTGGGCCACAACAGTTAGAAGCCTTGAATGCAAATGGATTGGATATTGCATCTACAGCCGAATCGCCTCCTATATTTTCCCAAGCAGCAGGAGCGCCCCTTGTTTATCTAGCTACTACACGCCCTAGTGGTAAAGCTATTTCACTTTTAGTTCCTGTCAACTCTCCGATTAAAACTGTTAGCGACTTGAAGGGCAAAAAAGTAGCTTTTCAGAAAGCCTCCATCGGTCACTACTTATTAGTTAAAGCATTAGAAGATGCGGGACTGAAATTAAATGATGTCCAATCAGTTTTTTTAGCACCAGCAGATGCAAATGCGGCATTCAGTCAAAATAAGGTGGATGCTTGGTATATCTGGGAGCCATTCGGTACTAGAAATGAACAAAATAAAATAGCTCGTGTTTTAGCAGATGGTGGAAAATTACGGGATACTGGCAACTTTTATTCCACCTCACGCCAATTTTATCAGGCTCATCCTGATGTAATCAAAGTGTTTTTGGAGGAGCTAGAAAAGTCAGAAATCTGGACTAAGGATCATCCCAAAGAAGTAGCACAACTGCTTGCTCCTGTAACTCAGCTAGATCCGCCAACTTTAGAAAAAATGCATGATAAATATGATTATGGGCTAGTATCAATTACCGAGAAAGTCATTAATAAACAACAGGAAGTTGCAGATAAGTGGTACAGCCTCGGACTTATCCCCAAAAAGGTGAATGTTAGAGATGGCTTTTTAACGCCTGAAGAGTACGCCAAAATTACTCCCTCAGACGTGTTAGCCAATAAGTAGTTATCCCTAAGAAGAAATTAAAATACAGGAGAATATTATGGCTACCTCGACTTTGACAAAGGTTAAGATTAGTCCTATTGATGCTCCATTGGGAGCGATAGTTACCGATTTTGATGCCAGTAAAGCGATCGCACCTGAAGTTATATTACAACTTAAGGAAGCTTTGCGCGTAGACGCGAAGCGGCTTGTCGCCAGACATCGCCACATTTTGATCTTCAAAGACCAAAAGCTCTCTGATGAACAGCTTTTCAACTTCGCTCTCTACTTTGGCGCACTATTTGTACCATCAGATGAAACTCCAGTTTTGGCTTCTAAATCGGGAGAAACCCCGGTGGTGATTGCTATTTCTAATGTCGATGGCGGCTATACAGGTACTGGAGAACTCACTTTCCATTCTGACCACAAATGGACTCCCACTCCATCAAGTGGTTCGCTGCTTTATGCCTTGGAAATACCAACTCATGGTGGAAATACTTATTGGTTAAATACTAATTTGGCCTATGAGGCGTTAGATGAAACCACCAAAAAACGGATTGCAGATTTACAGCTAATTACCTACAACCCATTCTTACAAGATAGAAATGCACCCCGCCCTTTATATCGTTTGGACAAAAATATTCCTTTAATAAGTCCTGTTTTTCCCCATCCTTTAGTTAGAACACATCCAGAGAGTGGTAAAAAGCATCTTTACTTAGATGTCGCTACGGAAGTTGAAATTGTTGGGTTAGAGCCAGAAGAAGGATCTAAACTGATTGAACAATTAAGGCAACATTTAAATCAACCCAAGTTCTACTACCAACACAAATGGTCTGTTGGTGATATTGTCTACTGGGATAATCAAGCTACCTTGCACTACCGTCAAGCATTCAATCCAAATGAGCGACGGGTTTTAAAGCGAGTTAGCCTTGCAGGTAGTCGCCCCTTTTAAGAGGATGTCTGAGAAGTATTAAATATTTCGCTCGATCCCCCCTAGCCCCCCTTAAAAAGGGGGGAACCGGAATGAAAGTCCTCCTTTTTAAGGGGGATTTAGGAGGATCTACAAGTCTCGAATACAACACCAAAAAGTTTTCAGACATCCTCTAAGATTTATAGCTCAGAAGATTAAGCCAATGGGCATTTAAACTATATATTTGATTGGTCAATAGTCAAGATTTATTCTGGATTGTTGACCAATCAAACTTGTCTAAATATCATATTTTATGCTTGTAAATCAAAATCGTAAAAAACTTTTTTATTTAAAAAATAGTGTTAACAAATACTTTATTTCAGAAACAATTTTTATACACTGTAAACTGAAAATGATTTTTCATAACTCTCATTAAAAACGCCACGTTGGCAAAAACTATTAACTTTAACTATACAAAAAATGTTTAACAATTTCGGTACAACTCAGACAAGGGTGATTAGTAAATTAGCTTTATTTGTAATACCTGGTTTTGTAGCTTTATCTACTACTTTAATCAGTTGTACGTCAAATGTATCTAACACAAATACAGGAATTGCTCCTAAAGCAGAACCAGCAGGAGCTAAGACTATAACTTTTAAAACCAAGGTACTGCGAATAGGGTATCAAAGCTCTGGTGATTTAGTTAGAGTCAGAGGAGTTTTAGAAAAACGCTTGGAACCCTTGGGTGTCAAAGTAGAATGGTCACAATTTGCCCAAGGGCCGCAACTTATGGAAGCGATGAATGTCGGCAAAATTGATGTTGGCTCAGTTGGTGAAACACCTCCCATTTTTGCCCAAGCTGCTGGTGCAAGAATTGTCTATCTTGCTGGTAGACGAATTACTGCTACTTCGGGTAAAGGGAGTGCGATCGCAGTTCCTAAAGATTCTCCAATTAAGAGTTTAGCGCAGATCAAAGGACAAAAAGTAGTTTTCCAAAAAGGTTCTGCTTCTCACTATTTTATTATCAAAGCTTTAGAAGAAGTTGGCTTGAAATATAGTGATATTAAAGTTTTAAGTATGCCCAATGTCGAAGCCCGTGGTGCATTTATTCAGGGCACTATTCCAGTTTGGGTAACTGGCGATCCTCATTTAGCTTTGGTAGAAAAACTCCACGGTGCGCGGGTGCTAAGAGATGCAACAAATATCGGTACTCCAGGCGGATATTATGTAGGAACACGGGAGTTTGCTAGGGATAATCCTGAATTACTTCGGATTATCTTAGAAGAGATTGATAAAAACGGTCAATGGGCAGAAGCGAATCGCAAAGAAGTAGCCAAACTCATAGCACCTGTACTTAAAATTGATTTACCAATTCAAGAAATAATTTCTGGACGCGCTAATTATCGATTAAAAGGAATTACCCCAGATTTGATGAAAGCTCAACAAAGTGTTGCCGATTTATTTTATAACGAAAAAATCCTGCCCAAGAAAATTGATGTTCAGGAAGCCCTGCTGACACCTAAAGAATACGCAGCTATTACTCCACCAACACTCATTAGTGAAAAGTAGAAATTAATAAGATACAGCAGAGTTCAGTAGTAAATCCACAAGAAAAACAGGCTTTAGGGACTTCCAAATAAAAAATATTCCAAATTTTATAGGAAAGCCCTTATATCCAGTTTTCTACTTAGCTTGTGTACAACACCAAACTTGAAATCTGCTGTATGAAGGCTAAGTGCTAAGAATGGAATTTTGTTCCAAGTTTTTTTTAATTGAGATGGTAGCTGGATTCATGCCCTGCTGTAGTACGGCTTCATCTGCTGATGCTATTGTTAGATTGCATTAGCTATGTTTAAAAGTATCTCGCTAAAAGCGCTTCACCGGGTTCTCCCATTTGCTGTAATAGCTTTTCAATTTGTTTCATCGCAAGTGGCGAAGGTCGTGTTCGTCCGTTTTCCCATCGGTTTATAGTGTGGAATGAAACCCCTAACATCGTTGACAGTCTTACCTGTGAAAGTTTGAGGCACTGCCGAGTCTCACGAACCAACTGTGCAATGTTTGGCTGTTTGATTGCAGGCATAAGCAAAATATATTTTTATTTTCCTACGAGATATTGCACTATAGCAGATGGTATAACTCTGACTGCACCTATCTATGGTTATAAAGGAAAGGTTATAAGTGAGTGATTATGTACTACATCAACTATCATGCAAGCTATTTAAGCTAGTAATAGAGTTGTTTAAATCTAGGGGATGAGAATATGAGGGTTTGGCTTGCTTGCTTTTTGGTGCTGTTTGCCTTGGCGGAACTGTTTGACTGGTTGCAAGAATTTAATCTGCCATTACCTATCTATATTTTGGGTGGCGCTTTTTTAGCTGTTGCTTCTAACTATGATAAAATTGTTGGCTCCTATTTTGACGATCCAAGTATCGAAGCATCACTCGAACAACCACAGTTAGATTCACTAACGCCATCGACTAATGCTATTTCTTTGCCAATTGCCACTGCTGTTGAAGATGCCCAAACCTCTCAAACAGATGATTAAGCCTCGCTTATCGTTGATGCTGTGCGTTAGCTTGCTTTAAGAGCAGGAATACGGCAAGGTTTATAACCAACAAGTAAATTGCTACATTAATAGAGAAGCTCAGGTTAATTAACTTTGAACCTAGAGTTAGAAAATTAACTTCTGCGCCTGCAACATCTACCCAATTCAGGCTACCGCCGCAACGCTGTGATTAGTGGATTATTAGAAAAACTCCGTGTCCCCTTTGTCAAAGTTCAGGATTCCCGTGAAACGTCCAAGGCCAAAAGCTGGTCGCAAGTTATTTTATTTACCAGTGTAGGAGTAACCGCCTTTATCTGGGGAATTCGGGAACTCAAATGGTTGCAGCCTTGGGAATTAAGAGTTTACGATCAAATGTTGCGATCGCGTCCAGCACAAGCACCCGATCGGCGAATTTTGCTGGTAAAAATCACTGACGACGATCTAAAACGCGAGAAATGGATTCTATCAGATCGGACAATCAATCAGCTATTAAAGAAAATAGAGTCTTATCAACCGCGAATTGTTGGTTTATATCTTTTCCAACCAGAAGATAATAATTTGGCAGCTAATTTCCAAAATCAAGATAACATCGTTAGCACCTGTTTATTCAGCAGCTTGGGTAGAGATGAAATCCCACCACCGCCCAATTTTCCTATAGATAATGTTGGGTTTAGCGATGTGGTTGCTGATAATGAAAACGACCAAATTCTCCGCCGCACTTTGTTGTTTGCTAACTCTACAGACAAGAAATGTACAACATCATTTGCATTTGGGGCATTAATAGCAATTAATTATCTGGAAAAACAAGGTATTGAATACCAGTTTACTAATAAAGGAGAATTTGAGTTAGGTAAAACTCTCTTCCCACGCTTACAAGCTAATTCTGGTAGCTACCAACATCTGGATGCAGATGGATATCAAATATTATTAAATTATCGTCACCCCAATAGCCTCGCCGATCAAGTAACCCTCACACAAGTCCTCAGCGGCCAAGTCAACTCCAGTTTATTCAAAGATCGTCTTGTAATTATCGGCACTACTGCGGCTAATTTACCTCCAAGTGGATTTTATACACCCTACAGTACTTTGCTAGATCAACCAGCCAGAATGTCTGCTCTGTTTATTCATGCACAGATAGCAAGTCAACTCATTAGTACAGTGTTGGATGGGCGACCTTTAATTTGGTATTGGCCTGACTGGGCGGAACTTATTTGGATATGGGGCTGGTCGCTCTTAGGTGGAATCATCGCATGGCGGTGGCAAAATCCGTTGCTGTTACTAGTGGTGGGAGGGATAACCCTACTTGGGTTAGTAGTAATCTGCGTTGCATTGTTTTTGCAAGCCGGATGGGTACCGTTAGTTCCCTCTGCTCTTGCTTTGGTGATTAGTAGTATCTGCGTGATTGCTTATACTAGCTACCAAAATCAGCGACAAACTCAGGTGATTATTCTGCAAGTTGAAAAACAACAAGAAGCGATCGCCCAATTAAATGTACTCTTAGAAGACAAAACAGCAATTCCCGATTCGTCTCTTGATTTTCCTCCCCCAATTGATTCGCCAGAAATAAAATCAGGTGATTTGCTTTTGAGTGGACGCTACAAAATCTCTCAAGTTCTGGGTGCTGGTGGATTTGGTCGCACTTATTTAGCACAGGATACTCAACGACCGGGGAATCCAATTTGTGTAGTTAAAAAGTTAATGCCGGCCCGTCAAGATACACGATTTTTGCAAGTTGCTCGCAGGTTGTTTCATAGTGAAGCTGAAATATTAGAATCTTTGGGTAAACATCATCAAATTCCCGAACTACTGGCTTATTTTGAAGATGACCAAGAATTCTATTTAATTCAACAATATATCGAAGGACATACTCTAAGTGAAGAATTACCACCTGTGCAGAATGTCCAAAACGAATCATTTGTGATGGAGATGCTCAAACAAGTTTTAGAAGTTCTAGAATTTGTTCACCAGCATCGAGTGATTCATCGTGATATCAAACCGACTAATATTATTAGATGCGTTCAAGATAATCGGCTGGTATTGATTGACTTTGGTGCCGTGAAATTGATGCAACCGCCAAGTAGCGATCGAACAGAATTAGCCACAGTAGCCATCGGGACGCGGGGTTATGCACCTCCAGAACAATTTGCCGGTCATCCGCGCTTATGCAGTGACATTTACGCTTTAGGAATGATTGGTATTCAAGCCATAACTGGGATACCACCGCAAGAACTCCATCCAAATCCAGAAACAGGTAATGTGATGTGGCGGCAATCAGTACAAGTGAGTGAAGAATTAGCGACAATTTTAGATAAAATGGTTTGCTATCATTTTAGCGATCGCTATCAATCAGCCGCCGCCATTTTACTAGATTTGAAGCGGATATAACCGCGATTTCTACTTAGTGCTATTTAAACCGGATTCTAAGTAATTGAAAACCTTAAGAAAATCCGAAATTACTTAAGCTAGTTGCAAACCATATTCAGTCTGAAAAAAGTTTACAAGCCAGTCTTTGACTCTGTGGGTAGCGCGACAGTCATCTTCGTTGTAGCTTTGGATAATTTCTAGTAAGGTGCGATCGCCTGTTTCTAGCCACCGATCGTACCAGTAAATACATTTAGCACCACTGGCTTCTTTTTCTCGCCACTCAAATCCTAACCAACGTGCGATCGCTTTCAGGGCATAACTTTCTATAGGCAATGCTACACTTTCGGTTAATTGTTCATACACATCCACAAAGCGATTTAGTACCGGACGCACTGAGGCATAAGGAGTGTTGTAAAGCTTTGCTAGCCGTTTAACCGTATCAAACTCGTAGGCACAAAAATGATAAATTGGTGCTTCGGGATATTGCCAAACCAAATCCAAAAATTGCTGCCAAATTAATTCTTCGTCTTCTGGTTTATCTGCTAAAAACGAATAAAACTTTTCTGTGTTGGCAAGTCTATCTACTACCAAAACCCCCAAAAGATAATCTAAATCTAAGTCTGGCTGTGCCTCAATATCAAAGTAAAGTTCTATGGGTGCTGTGAATGTAATATCTTCTATTGGTAGCGGGTAGGGTAAAACTATAGGCCGTTTTTCCAATGCAGATTGAGCTTGCAATACTAGCTTTGGTGCTACTTTTCGGTCGAAACCAAGTAGGTTTTCTAAGGTGCTGGGACTGGTGTTAGCGAGAGATTCTAGTGTGGTGATGGCTACGTCTTGGAGTTGAGTGTAGCGAAGAGGTGTTACACCTGGTAATAGTGAGAGATGTTTTTCAGATTGAGCGATCGCATAACATTGACTATACCAATGGCAAAAATTACACTTTTGCCGAGAAATAAACACCTCTGGCGGATTCGGTAACTCTAAAACTTCAATAAACGCCTCTAGAATTTGCTGCATTCGTGGCATCCATTTGAACAAATCCACGAAATAATTGCTGTTTTTAGTTCGCAATATCAGCAAAGCAGTATCTGGTACAACTCCCTGCACCGTTGCCAAAACTTGGGTATGAAATGCAGCGACAACCTGATATTCTTGCTTAGGGCGCTTACCCAGTTCAATACTCGCAGGGACATACATCCAATCTCCAAAACTCGACTGTCCAGGCTGCTTTACCAGTAAATTTGGGCGACTCAGCAGGGTATACGCTTCAGAATAAGTTGCTAAGAGTACTCCTTTATAAATGTACTCAACCCCACGTTCCATCAATTCTAAAGTTGCCTTCTCTGCCTTTTCCCAGTTTCCATAAGAATAATCTGGTTGGTGGTAAGTCATCTGTGCCAAAGCACTCATCTGATGAGCGATTTTATCCTGTTGCAGTTTCCGCAGCAACTCATTAGGGGCATCGCGCTGACTTCTGTCACCGTGGATATCTAGAAAAGTGCGGCGTTTACAGCGTTGGTATTGGAGTAGGAGTTCAGCATTGATTAGCATTCTTTTAAGTTAACAATAATTAGTATTATGTGGGAGTAACTCAGACAACTAAAGTTTGCAAGTAGCGATCGCTTTTACATCTGATTTGCTGTTTATTCTATACCAGCCATATCTTTATTAATTCTCGCACTGCGTTTCTATCCCGCCTGGGAATTCAGTTCTGGGTGGGATGTCAGTCAGCGTGACAGTTTCACTCTGACAAAAATCTGGGTAGAGGATTTTTCGACTTGTATGTATACCGTAGGGTGAGAGATGAGGGAGAATAACAAAATCGCGTTTTATCTATCCATCATTGCAAGCGTACATCTAATCTCATCCTTATTTTTAGCGTTGTTACTAGGACAAAGTACAAATACCTGCTATATAAATAGCCTGTAAACAGCAGATATCCCTTTTAAATTATGACTAGTCTTTCTGTCGCCCAAGCCAGGCTGCATAGCCATCGAGAGCAATTTCCCGCTTTAGCCAATAAGACTTATTTCAATTATGGCGGACAAGGCCCCATGCCCCAAAGGGCAATGGATGCGATGGCCGAAACCCAGGCTTATGTTCAGCAAATAGGCCCCTTTGGGAATGAGGCTTATCGCTGGATAGCACCACAGACTGAAGCCGCTAGAGTTGCGATCGCTTCTGAGTTACATGCACCAAGCGAAACAATTACTCTGACCCAGAATGTCACGGTTGGCTGTAATATCGCCATGTGGGGTATAGATTGGCATTCTGGCGACCATATACTGCTTTCAGACTGCGAACATCCAGGCGTAATTGCCACCACACAGGAAATCGCCCGGAGATTTGCGGTAGAAGTTACCACTTGTCCCCTGAAGGCGACTTTAAATGAGGGTGATTCTGTAAAAATTATTGCCCAACACTTACGCCCTAATACCCGTCTTGTAATATTAAGTCATGTTTTCTGGAATACTGGTCAAGTTTTACCTCTTGATAAAATTGCCGAAGTATGCAGAAACAATCATTCTTTTTTATTGATAGATGCTGCTCAATCTGTTGGTTTGCTGCCTTTAAACTTGACAGAATTGGGTGTAGATTTTTATGCTTTCACCGGTCACAAATGGTTATGTGGCCCTGCGGGTGCTGGTGGTTTGTATGTTCGCCCAGAAGCGCGAGAAAGCCTGAAACCTACCTTTATTGGCTTGAATGGCATTGTTGTAGATAGTCAATCTCAGCCTGTAGACTGGCTTCCAGATGGGCGACGCTATGAAGTGTCTACATTAGCTTATCCATTGTATGTTGGGTTAAAGGAAGCGATCGCAATCCATCAACAATGGGGAACATCACAGGAACGTTACGAGCAAATTTGTCAAAACAGTGAGTATCTTTGGCGGCGTTTAGTGGCGTTACCCGATGTTAAATGTTTGCGAACTTCCCCACCCGAAAGCGGTATAGTCTCGTTCCAACTTACAAATAATCAGCCTCAAGCTAATCTCAAGTTAGTGCAATTTTTAGACTCACAAAGGATATTAACTCGGACAATTGCCGATCCTAGCTGTATACGCGCCACCATCCATTACCTGACTTTAGAATCGGAAATCGACCAATTGGTTGAGGCAATTCAGAGCTTTTGCAAAAATAGTTAATTAAGTAGGCGAGAATAAATCAAACTAGATTAAGTAATGTAAAAAATCTTGAGATTAGTTTGTAGTAAGGGCTTCAGCCCTAATTTGAGGACTAAAGTCCTCACTACAAACCTTTAATTATTTACGCCGTTCTACTTAGTCATTATTCATTAGGAGTTAAAGTCATAATTCCTAATGACAAATGATAAATGACAAATGACAAACATAAAAATGGAACGCCCAATCTTATACTTAGCCATAACTAACCACGGCTTTGGACATGCTACCCGCATGGCTTCTGTAGCTGCGACAATCCAGAAATTATGTCCCGAAGTTTTACTAATTCTTGTAACCACTGCCCCGCGCTGGTTGTTAGAGTGTTACATAGAAGGCGATTTTATCTATCGTCCCCGTGCATTTGATTTGGGTGTGGTGCAAACCGATAGTTTGACAAT
Organism: Nostoc sp. 'Peltigera membranacea cyanobiont' 213; assembly: GCF_002245975.1. Classification (NCBI taxonomy): domain Bacteria; kingdom Bacillati; phylum Cyanobacteriota; class Cyanophyceae; order Nostocales; family Nostocaceae; genus Nostoc; species Nostoc sp. 'Peltigera membranacea cyanobiont' 213. The sequence continues at coordinate 22,682 of NZ_NOLI01000039.1, forward strand.
GGATAAAGTAGCGACTTTAGAAAAGTTGCTAGATATTAAAAAACATCAAAATTCGCTGATTGCCTCAGAAGTTAATTTTATCCGCCAAAATCGCGTTAATCTCATTTTGGCAGATATTCCCTTCCTTGCTCCTGGATTTGCCAAAGGTGCAAATATCCCTTGCTGGATGATGAGTAACTTTGGCTGGGACTTTATCTATCGAGATTGGGGGGGTGAATTTACAGCAGTTGCAGATTGGATTAGTGATTGGTACTCAAAGTGCGATCGCTTATTTCGTCTACCCTTCCACGAACCGATGCAAGCTTTTCACAATATCACAGATGTCGGCCTAACAGGTGGTTCCCCCCGTCACTCTACTGATGATTTACGTTCTCTTTGGGGAATAACCGCACCTGTCGAAAAAACTATTTTATTGACATTTGGCGGCTTGGGTTTGCAGCAAATACCCTACGATAACCTGCGACGATTCCCAGATTGGCAATTTATCGTCTTCGATCGATCTGCGCCTGATTTACCTAATATAGTGAAAATTAGCGATCGCAAATACCGCCCTGTAGATTTTATGCCAATTTGTGGGCGAGTTGTCTCTAAACCAGGTTTCGGTACTTTTGCTGAAGCCACACTATTAGGAGTACCTATTGTTACTATCCCCCGTAAGGATTTTGCCGAAGCAGCTTTTATCGTAGAAGGCATAACAAATTATAACCAGCATCAAATTATCACCCCATCTGAGTTTTTTCAAAGTACTTGGGATTTTCTGCATGAGTTACCCCAAGCACCAAAGCAATCTCAGCCAATTGCTAAGGATGGTAATGAAGCGATCGCTAAAGCGGTTCTCAATTATTTACAGACGAAATAAAGTTATTCAAAACAATATAAATTAATATATGAATGCTAACCAAGAAGATCCGACACCAAATCAAGCAAATTCAACTACGAATTAGCTTTTACTGTCATCAATAATTACTGTTTTAAATGACTCACTACCAAAAGTTACTAAAAATTTCCACCACTGCCAAATCTTTTTATAACATCACCCCTAAAGTTGAAGCCGCAGTCACCGAATCTGGGATTGAAACCGGTCTTTGTACTTTATTTTTACGCCACACTTCAGCTAGTTTAGTGATCCAAGAAAATGCCGATCCTGATGTTCTTGTGGATTTAGCTAATTTTATGGCAAAACTCGTCCCCGAATCAGATAAATACATCCATGATGCAGAAGGTACCGATGATATGCCAGCACACATTCGTACCGCACTCACCCACACATCTGAACATATCCCCATTAATCGAGGTTATCTAGTACTAGGAACTTGGCAGGGAATTTATATTTGGGAACATCGCCAGCACAGTCATTTAAGGGAATTGGTTATCCACATTTCTGGATAGCCGATTCTCAAGTTTTATTTAAGGTAGAGTTTAAATACTCTGGTTATTCTATAGGACTAGTATTTGATTTCTGAAAAAATCTAAGTATGTGTAGGGTGTGTTACGGCTTCCGTAACGCACCAAAACATAAAGGGTGGTGCGTTAAGCCTACGGCATAACACACCCTACGTGTATTTCAAAAATCAAATATGAGTCCTATAGCTACCCTTTGGATATAATCTCATAAACTCGCGGCGATGTGCATTAAACAAATTTCGCCGTGATAGTTTTGCAATGAGAATTATTGATGCGGAATTAATTAGATATAATTTATCAAAGAATTAGTATAAATTTGTAAAGTTGAAAGTTAAGTTTGTTTTTGCTTATTTAATAATTTTTTTGTTTCGATATACACTAATAGTTAGTGTAAGCTGTTTGGGTTATTTCAATTACTATGAAGCAAGAACTGACACCAACTCATACTTTCCAATATATTGATGAAATACTTGCCCAACAGTCTATTCATTTATTATCACTTAACCCTCAAAAGACATTAAGTACCAGTTTTGCAGAATTAGAAAATTTAATTGTTGAAGAAAGCAGCGATATTCAAATCCTTACAACCCTTCGGGAAACTCTCGAATCTATAGTCCGCGCTCAGTTACAAAACTTCCCAGAGAACATATTCTGGGATTTTGATTTTATGGTAAGCAGTATGCTCAGGCAGGCTTTGATTGCAGATGAAGGTGCTATTCCTTTTTTAAAGCTGTTTGGTGAAAAGATGGTTTCTTTGACGAAAATGTTCGGAATTAATACAGAAATCCGCTTCCGTTACGTTCACGATTTTATGTATGGGTTTGATTGGGCTAGGTGGGTACAAAAGGAGCCGCAAAATCGCGCATCTGTAGAGCCTTTTAGTTTAGTCTTTTTAGATTATTTGCTTGTCAAAGGTAAGGAACTTGTACAACGGATTAATCACGGTCAAGTCGTATCTTATAAACTATGTGATACAGGCTACCGCAATCCCTTCACATTTTCTCGCGAACCAGAAGATGAATATCGTCTGCTAACTTCTCTAGCAGAGGAGCAACTTATCCCCGTAGCGGTATGGAATTGGAATGCTAGCCCTGTATGGAACAAACCTTTTCAAGAAATGCGCCAGCAATTAGCATTAAGATTAAATATTCAACCACAGAGACACTGATTAGCAAGAAAATAATTATGAAAATTGCTGATTTAATTACTTGGTTCGAAGCATGGGCAAATCCCGCTTGGTGTGAAAGCTGGGATAATTGTGGCTGGCAAATTGAACCAGGAGTTTTGCAGGAAAAAGCACGGGTTTTAGTATGTTTGACACCGACTTTGGCAGTAATGCAAGAAGCGATCGCTCTGAATGCTAATCTGATATTTGCCCATCATCCCTTGATTTTTAATCCTCTCAAATCTTTACGCACTGGTGAAGCGATCGCAGAAATGGTACGGTTAGCTTTTACCGGAAATATTGGTATTTACAGCGCTCACACCAATTTCGACCAAGTGCAGGATGGGACTGCTGACGTTTTAGCTCAAATTTTAGAACTCAAAGAAGTTACTCCCATAGTACCAACACAAGGAGGCTTAGGATATGGTCGTGTTGGTTTGCTAGAGCCATTTTTGACACTACAAGAACTACTCGCAACCATTCAAACCCGACTTGCTCCCCCTAATTTGATTTTTTCCCCCAGTGCTGATTTACAGCAAACAATTTCACGAGTTGCTGTTTTGGGTGGTTCGGGGGCTGGTTACATTTCAGCCGTTGCCAAAACTGGTGCTGAGGCTTATCTGACTTCTGACTGCAAGTTTCATCAGTTTCAAGAAAGTCGCGATCGCAATATTATCTTAATTGATGCTGGACATTATGCTACCGAACGTCCCGCTTGCGATCGTTTGGCACAAAAATTCCAGTCTTTAAACCTAGACTGGGTACAACTAAGTCAAAAGGATGAAGATTTCCGCCAGTTTTTTGCTTGATTAACAACATTAATACTGAACAAATTTGGATTAAAATCTCACCATCGGTATCAAATATTTCCATTAAAAGTTCATGTTTTTACCATTCTTGTGATATAAATCACTAGATACGTGTAATTATAATCACATTGCATCAATGTTTCATATCAATTAGTTGCACAAGAAAATGTTCCACACTTGAGGTAACAAATTGTTTACTTTGCCCCAACCAAAATGATTCGCACAATCATTGAATCTGCTTTCCAAACTGGATATCTTAGTGTTGAATCTGAGGGTTTACTTCACCAAGTACTCGCTACTAAATGCTATCAGTCAGAAGATTTGCCCGCCCTGGCAGCCCTATATGATGCAGTTCGCGCAGGTAAAATTAAACGAGAAGCATCCTCGTCGAACGTGCTGATGGAATTTCCTTTACCACATAACAAATCTTGCTGATACTCCAAAAGAACCAGAAGAACTGAGGAAAGCTTCGTGTAAGTATTTCTGCTCATTCCTCACTCTCCTGTCTGGGCAAAAAACCTTAAAAATTCAAACCTCTTTGGGTGTTGTTGTTGAAAACTATCAAGGTCAGCAAAAGAATGAGTTAAGATCAGATACAAGTGGGTAATAGTAAAGTCAAGTCCCCAGACTTCTCAGAAATGCCAATGACTAAAAGTAGGCAAATTAAACAACCGCAATCAACGATTGTTTTGGAGTATTATTTATTACATAATGGTAAGAATGACTCACCAGAAAATATGAGCCTGCTTAGGACAGGTTCCGAATTGTTTGACTTCCATAAAGCAGACATTCCATAGAACGAGCCGGAAGGAGATTGAGTTCATTGCTAGAATAAGCGTTCATTTATGACCCAACATTTCCAGGTATTTTGACAACTACAAGCAAATTTTGGGATTGGGTTGTGAAGGATACTTATTCTCTAAGGTGAAATTAACCTCTTAAAGGTGTAATGTAATGGGGTAGAACCCAGATTTTGACAGGTTTAACTACGTTGTTTAAAAAGGCAGAAACAATACATGCTACACCGCAAGATTTATCAACTGTGTTGCGATGGGCGCGAGGTATGTGTTTTCTTGCGGGACCAGCAACGCTGGATTGAACGCGCCCGCATCATAGACATAGAGGGAGATTTAGTAACCCTACGCTATGAAACAGAAGAAGAGGACGAAGTTTGTTCTTGGGAAGAAATGGTTCGCCTCGAGAGCATTGGTGCTGTAACGCAAAAACTGGCTTCAGTACCGCGCGGAAATGTGGAACCTCTGATGACTGAAGATTGCCCTGAAGCAGAGCGCATCCACAACCGTTACACTGACTCGAATCCAGAATAATTTAGCGATTAGTCATTGGTCATTAGTCATTAGTCATTAGTCATTAATTAAAAATGACAAAGGGCATCGGATTAATGACTATTGACTATCATTCAAACCTTCAAAAGCAGGACAGTAACCTTCGAGAGTTACCTTAAAGTTATACAACGGGGAAGCTGGATTCCAGCACCTCTGTCCTCTTTGATGTCGGCAGGTGCCGCAACAGTCTACATCTGTCCATGTGTAGCGATCGCTATTTTGACTGAGAAGCTCTCGTTGAGACAATCCCCTTAAGACTAGTTCTTCACCTTGCCAACGAGCTTCGATTAAACCAGTATCGGCAAATTGCCGCCAACGCGGATCGGCAGTAATCATATTCGGTAGGGTGATTGTGATTACTGTTCCTAACTCTGTCAGTTCGCCTTCGTAGTTAGTTTCTGGTGCTGCCGGTTGTAAAAATGTATCGCCGATAGGCAATTCTACTAAAGTGTTAGCCGCCGGAGAATGTATATGGTAGCGGTTTTGCAACTCCTCTAAGCTAGTCAAGTCTGCTAAGTAAGCAGGAGAACCGTGGACAAAAATGACATGCTGGGGTCGCAAGTTGTGAATTAGCTGCGTAGTACCAGGGCCATCGCTATGTTGAGCTAAGAGATAGGTTTCGACAGTGGTAGGCGCTAAATATTCTTTATTAACTTTTATATCAATTTTTTCGGGAAGCAGGATCAGCCAAGGGCCTGTGTCTAGTTGGCAGTGTTTGCTCAAATCATCTGTAGCGTCCGTGAGAACAATACAAGGTGACTTGCCCACAGTGGGACGATGTTCTGTTTGTAAACGACGCACGCGGGGACGTACCCGTTCATCCCAAAATAGGGGTTGATGGCGGGCAAAATTCTGTACAGATGGGGGGAGGTGTGGTAGAAGTTCTAGATAGGCATCACAACCAGTAGCAACAGCCCCATCTACCCAGATATCTAAATCTCGTCCGGTGAAGTGGTGATGAGAGCGTAATAGCATTAGCATCTCTTGACCCAATCCTAAAGCAGGAGTGGGCAGGATGACAGAACAATGGTCAGCGATCGCGCGATTAATTCGTTCTGCTAGTTGATTTTCTTGGTTGCGGCGGTGAGGATGACGGGATGTGCCATAACTACCTTCAATGATTAGCACATCCAAATCTAAGCCCCGCAGTTCCTCTAAACGCAAACCTTCTACCAAGCGGGAGTTTGATAAGAAAAAATCTCCCGTATATAGTAGCTTGTAGGTACGCTGCTTGGTAGTGTAGGTAAGGAGAATTGCCACTGCCCCTGGTAGATGCCCGGCGGGAAATAATTCTGCTACCAAACCATCTTGGAGTTCCACAGGCGATCGCAACGGCAAAGCATGACAAAATTTGGAAATTTCCTCAGCGTCTCGATCTAACCAATTCAGTGGCAGTAATTTGCTGGTTACTTCGCTACCATAAATAGGTAACTTAGGAAAAGCTTTATGCAGTGCTAGCAAGCCCCTAGCATGATCTGGGTGAGCATGACTAATCAAAACTAAATCTGCTGGCAGGGACGAACTAGATTTACGTTCCGACTTCGTAAGCCCCTTACCCAGCGATGAAATATCCTCCATACCACAATCCAATAGAATGCGGTGTGGGCCCATCTTCACCAGTAAACACACGCCCTCATTGTCATGCTGGACACTATACGGCAAACATTCTAATTCACTACCCGCCTCCGCAGCATCTACGCCAGAGGATGCCGACAGATTATCCCTCATGCTCTCCTCCCCTCAAATCTCGTCATAGACATATCCCAAAAGCCAAAAATTACACAAATTTTGGCTTTGTGACTTAGGGGTAAGTTTTATAGTGCGCCCCTACACCCTGAGAATACAGATTTTGATTGGGGAGGACACCTTTGCGAACCCGCACTGCTTCGGAAAGGTGGGCTAACTAAAAGCCATCAAACTAGGAGCTAAAGGAGTTTGCCTCTTATGTATTTTCCCTTTGCAAGTTCTGAGCTATCTTAGCTAACTCACCCTACGCGAAGCCGCATCTACAGATTGAACTCAATGTGCAGAGCCATTTCCGTGATAGTCATCGGAATCATAGAATCCATTTTTCGTGCCAAAAAATAGGCACGAAAGCGTGAATATAACTGTTAATCCAGCTAGAATCAGCTTTACATCCATTTGCTTGCTGCCCCTTACTCAAGACTTTCTTATATTAATTTAGTGCTTCCGCAATCAAACGTAATCACTAGAAAATCTTTACTATGCTTATGTTGATTAGACAATAAGTAAATTCACCGTAATCAGTCAGATTGTAAAACCTTTCGGTTCACCTGTCTATCCATTTAAATGTTAAGCAATGTAACAGTAAGAGCAATCCTCTACAAACCGTAAAAATCCTCATCTAGAATCTGGTCAATAGAAAAGGGGTAAACGGGATCAAAGTCCCCCTTTTTAAGGGGGATTTAGGGGGATCTAAAAGTATTTGATACATCACTAAGGATTTTTCAAATATCCTCTAAGATTCCAGTTAGCCCCGAAACTTTATCCGATCGTAGTGATGAAAGCGATCGCACATCCAACGCCAACCTGATTTTTTTGTCATCTACAACAAGTCTGTGATGGAAAACAGCCGTTGCCTGTCTATTTTCTGAAGCTTAATTTTTTCGGTGTAGAAAGCCTGATAATAAGATTGATAACGTTCCGGTTCAGCTTCAGGATCGGTTTGTTGCCATAGTTCCAAAAAATGACGATAGCGTTTTTCAAGCATCACTAAATCCATGCAAGCGATCGCAGCTTGAACTACTTGCGGTGTCCGAAGTATTTCTTTCTGATTCTTTTCATTTACATGGAATAAATGCGAAATTAACCCCATTTCGCTACTAAATTCTAAAAAATGGTCTTGCAAGCGGTAAATTAAATCTGGTTGAGACGCAAAATTTCTCGTTTCTTCATCACCTGATGAGATTTCTAAAATCTGTTGCCATAAAAATCGGTGGTGGGAAAGGCTAAATTGCAAATCTCGTTCCTCTAGTTCGGCAATAATCGCTTGACGCTGTTCAGGACAATGTAAGTAAATTCGCAGTAATAGCGCCTCTGCGTGTTCTAAAAGGCTGCGTTCTGTAGGAAGTGGAGAGTGGGAAACTTGGCTATTTCCCCATGCTTTTTTTGCTGATACAGGTTTAGTGTATGCAGCCGCCACCGGAGCAATTTGAGTTAGGAGATTTTCAACTCTCAGGGGTATAAGTCTGGTATCTCCCAAGCTGAGTATTTCGGCACAGTAGGAAACGTAATAATTTCGTGTATCGCTGTTAGCTATATTTTTAAGTAATTTAACTAATTGCTGAGTTACTTGCTGAAAATCAGTAGCCTGTTTCAAGTCTCGATCTTGAATAATTTGCTGAATTTGCCAGTCTAACCAAAGTGGGGCATTTTTTAGCAGTTCTCCATAATCTTCTGGAGTGTGACTATGCAAATATTCATCAGCATCTTTACCATCTGCTAAATTCAGAATTTTTAGTTGAACTTCGCCCTTGTATGCTAGTTCGGCAATTTCCCCGATCGCACGTTCTGCGGCATTGGTTCCGGCTTTATCAGCATCAAAGTTGAGTACTAATTGTTTCGATTCGGTGTAGCGTAATATTAGCCGGACTTGTTCTAAGCTTAAAGCTGTACCGAGGGAAGCGACAGCGTTATTAATACCAGCAGCATGGAGAGCGATCGCATCAAAATATCCCTCTACCACCACGGCTCGATCGAGTTGGGAGATTCCACCTTTAGCTCGATCTAGGGCAAATAATGTTTTACCTTTACTAAAAAGTTCCGTTTCTGGTGAGTTTAGATATTTAGGTTGTTCATCCGTCAGAGTTCTTCCACCAAAGGCAATGACACGCCCTTGGACATCGCGGATGGGAATCATTAGGCGATCGCGGAATACATCATAATAACCGCCTCCTTCCTTGCGTGGCTTAATTAATCCCGCTTTTTCTAGTATCTGTGCTGGGTAATGTTTATCTTGTACAAGATAACGATAGAGAGTTTCCCAACCTGCGGGGGCAAAGCCTAAGCCAAATTGCTGTATGGTTTCTTCTTTGAGTTGGCGGTTAGATTGCAAATATTGAAGTGCTTTTTGCCCTTGGGATTGTCTCAGGGCGTGTTGATAAAATTGTGCTGACGAAGCGAGAACTTCATATAACTGCTCGCGCAAAGATAGCTGACGCTGTAATTCCTGGCGTTGTTCGGGTTCTAGAGTTTGTACGGGTACTTGGTAACGTCGTGCTAAATCCAGTACCACATCAGGAAAAGAACGCTTTCCCAACTCCATCACAAACTTAATGGCATTTCCCGCAGCTTGACAGCCGAAGCAATAGTACATTTGCTTAGTTTGGCTGACGGTGAAACTGGGAGATTTTTCATCATGGAAAGGACACAAACCGACAAAATCCTTCCCACGTTTGCGTAAAACTACGTATTCTGAGACGACATCTACAATATCAGCCCGTAGTTTAACTTCCTCAATTGTGTCTGGGTGCAAGCGGGGGATTTGCATATTTTGTCATTAGTCATTGGTCATTAGTCATTGGTCATTGGGCATTAACTTTGAAAAAAGGACAAAGGACGCAGGACAAATGACTTCTGATAGCTATTATATTCTTGTTGCTAGACCAAGAATGACTAATATAATTGCTTACACTTAATTTTATCAGAGGAAATACTGAGGATGGGACGTATTTTTATTTCTGCGGCTCATGGAGGCAAAGAAGCTGGAGGGGTCGATCAAGGTGCGATCGCAGGTGGTACAACTGAAGCTAAAGAGATGATTCTGCTGCGAGATTTGATTGTTACGGAACTGAGGGCGCGAAATTTGGAAATTTTGGCGGTTCCCGATGACTTGAGTGCTGCTCAAACCATTACCTGGATCAATTCTCGCGGGCGGCGGGGTGATGTTGCCTTGGAAATTGAATCTAATGCGGCTAATAGCCCTTCTGTGCGTGGGGCTAGCGTGTTTTATATTGCTAATAATAGCGATCGCAAAAGTAATGCTGAACAGTTACTAATGGGTTTGTTGCGCCGCGTACCCCAATTACCGAATCGGGGAGTCAAGCCAGATACAGATAGCGGATTAGGTAGTTTAGCATTTTGTCGCCAGACAACGCTTCCAGCTTTGGTGATGCAAGTGGCATTTCTCAGCAATCCAGAAGATCGGGCTTTGCTGCAAACTCGTCGCCGTGATTTTGCTTTAGGAATTGCTGATGGATTGGTAACTTGGAGTCGTGTAATTGATCCCACTCCTGGAACTCCAGTCGAAGCAAATTATCCGCCAATAAATATTAATATTAATGGGCAGAATTACTCAGAGAAAGGAGTTTTAGTTAATGGGAATGCTTACATTCCTATTGATTTAGTAGACCTTCTACGAATTGACCTTTCAAAAGCAGCTAATGTCAATCGGATTACTTATCATAAAGTAGTTTATGTCAAAGCCATCGAACTGCGAGATTTTAATGTTGCAGTCAATTGGGATGCTGGAACTCGTACTGTCAGTTTGCGATCGAATTTGATGGTTTGTCCTGGTCAATTTTCGCGCGTGATGTCAAACGGTAATACTTCAGAAGTCCAGTTACAATTATTTCTCAGAAACAATAATGAAAATGCTTTGGCGAAGTTTCCTGACATCCCAAAACTTTATCGAGAAGAATCAGGGATAGAAGGAGTGAACTATGATATTGCCTTTTGCCAAATGTCTGTAGAAACTGGATTTTTACGGTTTGGTGGTGATATTAAACCTGAGCAAAATAACTTTGCTGGCTTAGGTGCGATCGGTGGTGGTTCAGAGGCTGCATCTTTTCCAAGTGCCAGAATTGGGGTGAGGGCACATATTCAACATTTGAAAGCTTACGCTAGTTTAGAACCTTTGGTACAGGAAGTAGTAGATCCAAGATTTCGCTTTGTAACCAGGGGAATTGCACCATTAATCGATCAGTTATCAGGGCGATGGTCAGCAGATTTAGATTATGGTACGAAGATTTCCGCAATGCTCAAACGATTATATGAATCAGCAGGACTTCTTTGAGTCTTGAGTAACTAAACTTGCACTAATTACTCGCTCCCTCTCTCCTTGGCGTACTTGGCGGTTCGTTTAATAACTTCATAGCAAAATGATCTAAGGTTCTGCATAATGCGATCTGCTTTAGACATCACGATGCTGTAAATTTGTTATAGCAATCCTATTAATCTGTGAAAATTGTTTTGTTTAACGAACCGCAATCGCGTAGCGTCTCGCAGAGAAGGGCGCAAAGTGTAGAAAGAGAAGATTTTACAAATGATTTAGGATTGCTATATATATCTTGATAGCAATTAAAGAAAATGACCGCGATCGTCCCATCAATCAGTAGAGGGTTAGTAGCAAGTCATAACAGTAGTTTAAAGTTTACCAGTCTTGCTGAAATATCAAGTGGAAACTTGCTTGCACAAGTGGATCTTCATCGGACTGTAGCAAGTTTAAAGCTAAGGCAAGACAAAAAAGCATCAATGGGTCAATTTCTGACTCCCGCCTCAGTAGCACAATTAATGGCTGGGATGTTTAATCGGCTGGATTTACCTGAAATATCCTTGCTTGATGCTGGTGCAGGAATTGGTTCATTACTAGCCGCTTTTGTAGCAAAAGTATGCCAGCAGCCACAACACACATCAAGTTTGCGCGTTGTAGCTTATGAAATTGATCCTTTTCTAATCGGGTATCTGCATCAAACTCTAGACCTATGTAACAAGGAATGTCAACGTGTGGATATTTCCTTCAATTACGAAATTCGTGAGAATGATTTTATCGAAGATGCAGTTAAATTGCTTCAGGTTGGTTTATTGAATAGTGTAAACGCTACAGAATTTACCCATGCTATTCTCAACCCGCCTTATTTGAAAATCAATGCTAATTCCAAGATGCGCGAATTGCTGCGTTCCATTGGTTTGGAAACTAGCAATCTTTATACTGGTTTTATGGCTGCTACAGCGCAGCTTCTAAAACCAAATGGGGAGTTTGTAGCGATTACGCCGCGCAGTTTTTGCAATGGCCCATATTTTCGTGACTTCCGCAAGATGTTTTTAGAGATGATGGCTTTACAACAAGTACATCTTTTTGAGTCGCGGCAAGAAGCATTTAGTGACGATGATATTTTGCAGGAAACTATCATTATCCAAGCTACAAAACAAAGGAAAAAGTCTAGCAACGTCATCATTAATACCAGTTATGGTTCTAATGATGACCTGATCATGTCACACTATATACCATATCTGGACTTAGTTCAACCCGATGATCTAGAGCAGTTTATTCATATTATTCCAGATCAAATAAGCCAGCAAATCGTTCAGCGAATTGCACTTTTTACCTGTACGTTAAAAGATTTAGGGCTAACAGTTTCAACCGGACGGGTAGTAGATTTCCGAGCAAAAGAGTACTTAAGGACAAATGCAGAAAGCAATACTGTTCCTTTAATTTATCCGGTGAATTTTTCGAATGGATATATAGAACACCCAAAAATAACCAAAAAGCCTCAAGCAATAGTTTCTCTAGAAAAAACAAAGAATCTTCTAATACCAAATGAGCATTATGTATTATGTAAAAGATTCTCATCGAAAGAAGAGAAAAGGCGTATTGTTGCAGTGGTTTATGATGCCGACCAATTTAATTATGCTTCTGTAGGCTTTGAAAATCATTTGAATTACTTTCATAAAAGTGGACGTGGACTTAGCCTGACTTTGGCTCGTGGGCTTGCTGTTTATCTAAATTCAACCCTAGTTGATGCTTTTTTCCGTTTGTTCAATGGGCATACTCAGGTCAATGCAACAGATTTGCGAAAATTAAAGTATCCTAATTTGGAACAGCTATTGTCATTAGGGACAGCTATTAAAGAGCAGTTTCCTTCTTTGCGAGAAATTGATGAACTTATAGAAAATCAGCTACTGGGTATGTCGAATTTATCAGAGAATAATCCAATTGCAACGAAGTCTCGAATTGATGAAGCGCTGCAAGTCTTGAAACAATTAGGCTTTCCACGGGAACAGCTTAACAAACAGTCAGCTTTAACTCTTCTGGCGTTGCTTGACTTGAAACCGACAGACTCTTGGCAATTAGCCACTTCCCCTTTGATGGGAATTAAGCGGATGATTGACTTTATAGGTCAACATTATGACAAAGTTTATCTGACCGGCACACGGGAAGGAATTCGTAAGAAAACAGTGCATCAATTTAAAGACGCAGCTTTAGTAGTTTCTAATCCAGATAATCCTAGCCGCCCTACCAACAGTCCCAAAACTGTATATCAAATTGAAAACAGTGCGCTAGAACTATTAAGAACTTACGGTACTGACGAATGGGAAAAGAGCATCCGTACCTATCTTGCTTCAGTTGAAACTCTGAAAAAGCAATATGCTCAAGAACGTAAAATGTCCCATATTCCCATAGTAATAGACGGAGAAATTAAAACTTTATCGCCAGGTAATCATAATAATCTGATTAAAAAAATTATTAATGATTTTGTCCCTAGTTTCACTCCCGGTGGAAAGCTCATCTATGTTGGTGATACAGCTAAAAAGTTCGCCTACTTCGATGACGCAGCATTGGCAGATTTGGGCGTTAATATTGATTCTCACGGCAAAATGCCAGATGTGATTATTCACTTCACAACAAATAACTGGTTGGTGCTGATTGAAGCTGTAACGTCACATGGCCCAATTAATCCTAAACGGAAGAAGGAACTTGAAGTTTTATTCAGAAATGCCCAAATACCTTTGGTGATGGTGACAACATTTCTCAGTCGTAAGGCAATGGTGGCATATCTGGCAGAGATTGCTTGGGAAACAGATGTTTGGGTTGCTGAAGATTCAACTCACTTAATTCATTTCAATGGTGAATCTTTATTGCAGGCTTACCAAATAGAGAAGGAGCAAACTTTATGAGTATAAAGCAATACGGTTTAGTTAAGGCTTAACTCTTTATCAAAGTCAATTTTTTTAACGTTCGCGGAGCGTGCCGGAGGCATTACCGCAAAGGCGCAAAGAACACAAAGGAAGAAAAGAAAGAAAAGAAAAGAAAAATAATAAATACTTCACTGAACTGTATTGGAGTATAAAGCAGAATTCAGGTGTCTGTGTACTTAGTACAGCTTTGCGTAAAAATGAATCACTCCAAAGGTAGAAAGAGAGGATACACAAAGGTTTAATACGGGGCAATTTTTTTTGTAACGAACTTATGCAAAGCTGTAAGAGAAAATGCCTTGTTAAACACGATCTATGAACATCCGTAAAGTCTCTACTACTCCCTTTAGCGACCAAAAGCCCGGTACTTCTGGGCTACGGAAAGCAGTTAAGCCTTTTCAGCAGCCCCACTACCTGGAAAATTTTATCCAATCTATCTTCGATTCTGTGGGGGAATTACAGGGGCAAACCCTAGTTCTGGGTGGTGATGGCCGTTATTACAATCGCCAAGCCATTCAAATCATTTTGAAAATGGCTGCGGCTAATGGCATTGGGCTGATTAAAGTTGGTCAGGGGGGGATTTTGTCTACTCCTGCAACTTCCGCTATTATTCGCAAGTACCAGGCTATTGGCGGCATCATCTTGTCTGCTAGTCATAATCCGGGCGGGCCAAATGGTGACTTTGGTGTGAAATATAACATTGGCAACGGTGGCCCAGCACCGGAAAAGGTGACAGAGGCTATCTACGATCGCAGTAAAGTAATTGATAGCTACCAAATTCTGGAAGCACCAGATGTAGATTTAGAAACCTTGGGTGAGTCACATTTGGGAGAGACAGTAGTTGAGGTGATTGACTCCGTACAAGATTATCAAGAGTTAATGGAGTCCCTGTTTGATTTCGATCGCATTCAGCAACTGTTGACTTCTGGAAATTTTCGGATCGGCATTGATGCTTTACATGCGGTAGCTGGCCCTTATGCCCATGCCATTTTTGAGCAACGTTTGGGCGCACCAAAGGGAACTGTGCGTAATGGTACACCCCTAGAAGACTTTGGAGGTGGACACCCCGATCCAAACTTGGTTTATGCCCATGAGTTGGTGGATATTTTGTACGGTGACAATGCACCAGACTTTGGGGCAGCTTTTGATGGAGATGGCGATCGCAATATGATCTTAGGGCGTAAGTTCTTTGTCACTCCTAGCGATAGCCTCGCAATCTTAGCTGCAAATGCCAAGCTAGTCCCTGGTTATAGTTCTGGTTTAGCTGGTGTAGCGCGATCGATGCCTACTAGTCAAGCTGTGGATCGAGTCGCTGCTCAGATGGGAATTGAATCTTATGAAACGCCTACTGGTTGGAAGTTTTTCGGCAACCTTTTAGATGCGGGTAAAGCTACTCTCTGCGGTGAAGAAAGCTTTGGTACTAGTTCTAATCATATCCGCGAAAAAGATGGGGTATGGGCGGTTCTGTTCTGGTTGAATATTCTGGCAGAGCGGCAACAATCTGTTGAGGAAATTGTCCGGGAACACTGGCAGACTTATGGACGCAATTATTATTCCCGCCATGACTATGAAGGGATAGAAATTGAGCCAGCAAACACCTTAATTGCAAGATTGGATTCTTTATTGCCAACTCTTAAAGGGAAGCAATTCGGTAACTATCAAGTTGAATACAGTGATGACTTTAGTTATACCGATCCTGTAGATGGCAGCATTAGCGAAAAACAGGGTATTCGTATTGGCTTTACCGATGGTTCGCGCATTGTGGTGCGACTTTCTGGGACGGGGACTCAAGGTGCAACGCTAAGAGTTTATATAGAAAGCTATGAGGCAGATCCCGCTAAACATAACCTCGATCCCCAGGAAGCACTTGCTTCTTTGATCGCTATTGTTGAGGAGATAGCCCAGATCCGCGAACTTACAGGGCGGGAACAACCAACTGTGATTACTTAGTAATAGGTTAGGGGTTATAGCTTTTCCCGATCAAAAGATGCAGATTATAGCCCAATACAGTTCAGTTAAAGTTAGTTTTTTTACTAACCACAGAGGCGCAGAGAACACAGAGAGAAGAAATAAATGCTTTAACATGAACTGTATCGCATCATAGCCCCCTCCTCGCTTGCGGGGAGGGGGTTGGGGGTGGGGTTCTTGTATCTCACCAGACCGAGAAACGCTATATATCTTGCTTGTATACTTCTAATAGTTTGGGAATGTGATCGTACCCATCTACACCAATAACTGCAATGATTTTAGGGCGATGTTGCTGTAAGAAATTGTGGAATGCTTCTGCCCCAATTTGTCCTTGCAAAATTATTAGTAAACCTGCCGCTTGCCGCCACTCATTAGAAGCTATTTGCTCTAAAAGATACATTCCCAAACAACCTGTGTAAACGGTTTTTTCAGAATTTTGGAGATAATAATAAGCTTCTGCTAAATAAGCTAAGTTCCGCCCTTGGAGATACAAATCGCCGGAAACTTGCGCTGTCTTAAAGCCATCTTCAAGATATTTAATTGCTGTTTGGTGTTCTCCAATTACTAGATAGGCAATTCCTAAGCTGCTGACACATAAGGCTTTACTTTGAATATCGCCTAATTTTTCCGATAATTTTAAACCTTGTTCTAAATAGTTAATTGCAGATTCATAAGTTTCGGGTTCTAAGTTTTCCAATTCTTGAGCTTGCATGACTTCGCTGTAACCTAAGTTTACTAGCGCGTTTGCTTCTCCGGTGCGATCGCCTGCTTGCCGACTCAAGATTAATGCTCGTTGGCTGTAGTTAATTGCTTCAGCATAATTTTGCTGTTGCACATAAGTACGGCTGAGGTGGTTGAGATTGGCTATTTCACAGGTGCGATCGCCTGCATTCCTGGCTATCTCTAATGCCTGCTGATGAAAATCAATTGAGCGCTGGTATTGTCCTAAAGCACGCTGCGAATAACCTAAAAGCGTCAAAATCCGCGCCTTTTCTTGGGTTCCCTCACCTCGTCGTAATGGTTCATCCAAATAATCGAGGGCATCTCGCAAATAAGTACCAGTAAAAGAGGCAAATATCCCGCCATAAAAGGGAAAATACGGACGCTGGGCAAAGGTTCGCAAAATTTGGAGCATGATTTGAGAACAAGCATCGGCGTATACTGTCCCAATGCTGCCAAAACCACTTGCTAATTGACTCCAAATCACTGCAAAGGTCAAAAAAGTGGAAATGGACAACTTTGGCCCCGCCTTAACATCGTAAGCTTGTTGGTCAAACCAGTTAATTAGCCCCCGTTGCAAGAACTGTAAAATCAATGCCATTTCTACCCAATCTCTCAAGGTGATTCCCCGTTGTCGTTGGGCAAATTCAATTGCGGATTCTTCCATCGCTAAGGTGCGAAGCAGTGCTTTGGGTAACTCGCTATTGAGTTGTTTAGCCCAACTTGCCCAAGGGCCGCGTTCTCCGGGTACGCCGCCAAATCCTAAAGCTTCTTTTTGCTCGTACATCCAACTGAGCAAATTATCTTGCAATCGCTGCCAAGAAGCTAAACCACGGGTAATCCCTTCGGAAAACTGTTCTAAATCAGCATCTGCCTGGGCAAATTGCTGTAAAGCCTTTGATAATTGCTGTAGCTGTTGCGAATTTAGCGGATACTTCTGATTGGGGTCAGTAATCCGTAAAAATGTCGCTAGACGCTCGTCAGCCTGGGCTGTGGTAATTTCTGTAACTGCGGCAGCGATCGCTTCTGTTGTTTTGTTTTGCTCTTGCCAACGTTGCCATTGGCTTTGAATGGTCTTAATGGCTCTCAAACTACGAGTAGCCTTGCCTTTCTTAAGTTCGTCGTTTTCACTATCTACTTGGCTTTGGAGAGCATTCAGGCGATCGCTCAAAACTAACTCAAAGACTTCCCCAGTACCGGAAGTAATTCCTTTAAGCAGCATTTGATACACCATCTCAACAGAGCTAATTTTGCCCTTGAGGGTGGTTTCAACAATTTCATCGATTAAGGCAAGATAGCGATCGCGCAATGGCAGAGAATCTGACACTTTAGCTATTAAGAAACGTCACGTCAATTCTAATTCTAGTCCCCGTTAACGAGTATTTTAACTGGATGAATCCACCTTTGAACTCCGTCAACGAGTATTTTAACTTCGCCCTTGGCGTTCCCGTTCGCGTAGCGTCTCCGAAGGAGAAGGGTACGAAGTGAAGGAATCCCAAAAGCCTTGCGATTGCTTCCTTCCACTTCGTTGCACTCGCAATGACATATCACAAGTAATTTGCCAGACATGATATCACTTACGATTAAGCTCCAATTTTAATCCACCAAGTAACCCGGATAGAATTTCTAAATCCTGATTACAAAGCTTGGTCAAAACAGTAGTTATTGTTACACACGATCGCAAAAAACGCGGATAACATTAGAAAAATCTCACCCTATTAAATAAGGTGAGACAAAGCTGTTTATCTTTCTGCCCAAAAATAGCCCACAAGGCTGAGAAATTACTTGACAAAAGTCTGGTAATGTGCGTTAGTTTTTAGCTAAAAGCAAAGGAGTTTGCAATGCATCGACAAATGTGCTGGTTATCTAAGTCTGGTGGTGATGGGGAGAAAATTTTGTATTTGCAGACAGAACCCAATCAGCCTTGGCGGCCCTACACAGCTTTTGGACATTTCACAGTCCCAGATTATCAAATACCAGGTGGTTCTAAAGGTTGGGCAACTTATCAAAAACTTCTCAAAGCAGGTTGGACACTAGTATCTAGCGCACGGGCAAATGAGTTTGGCAGTAGCAGCTACGCAGAGTCAACAATTCAAAATCAATAGTTATTGGTCATTTGTCATTGGTCATTGGTCATTGGTCATTGGTTATTCTCTGCGTTCCTGCGTCTTCCCAGTCCCTCACTCGCTCACAAACCTCTGGGGGAACCTTCACCGCGAGGATCTGCCGCGCCTTCTAGAGTTCCATCAGATGTAACAGCGATCGCGTTACCATTACCCCAAGGAGTAGTTTCCTTAATTTTATGCCCCCGACGGCGTAAGTCTTGCATAGTCAGAGCGTCCAAGCTCCAGGATTCAACCCGCAACTCATCGGGAAGCCATTGATGATGTATGCGTGGAACAGAAATAGCTGCACCAACATCCATGTTGTATTCCAGCACATTCAGGATCGTTTGCAAAACCTGGGTGATGATGGTGCTACCACCGGGCGCACCTGCTGCCATCCGAAAATGACCATTTTCTGTGACAATAGTGGGAGTCATGCTGGATAAAGGAGTTTTACGGGGTGCAATGCTGTTGGCATCGTTACCAACTAAACCAAAAGCATTAGGCACTCCTGGCGCAGCAGCAAAATCATCCATTTCATTGTTCAGGACAATTCCAGTTCCCGGTGTCACCACACCAGCACCAAAAATCAGGTTAACCGTGAAAGTCAGACTTACGGCGTTGTGTTCTCCATCCACAACAGTCAGATGAGTGGTTTCAGGAGATTCATACCGCGTCGCGTGCAGTTTTAGAGACCGAGCGGATAATGGAATGATATTTTCTCCTAAAATTTGATTATTAGCCTGACTAAAACGTTGTAGTGTCTTTCTATCTACTGGCTTGACCTCGGTCGAGGGTTTAGCCAGTTGCATATTAATTTCTTGACGGCGTTTTTTGGCGTAAGCTGGACTAATCAATTCTTGTACAGGAACTTTGACAAAATCAGGATCGCCTAAATATTCCGAGCGATCGGCGTAAGCAATCTTCATTGCTTCTACCATTAAGTGGATAGCGTCGGGATGATGCCATCCTAAAGATTTTAAATCAGTGTCACCAATAATATTTAAAATCTGCAATAGGTGAACGCCTCCCGATGATGGTGGTGGCATTGAGCAGATTTTAGCTTTCCGAAAATTCCCACAAACAGGAGTCCGCCAGATTGGTTTGTAGGCTTTCAGGTCTTCTAGAGTAATTAAACCGCCATTTTTTACCATATCAGAAGCGATCGCTCGAGCAATACTTCCGGTGTAAAAACTTTGGGGATTTTCAGAAATTGCTGTTAAGGTGCGTGCCAAATCACGCTGCACCAGTTTCTCTCCTGGTTGGTAAAATTGGCCATTGCGAGTAAAAATTTCCCGCGCGGCTGGATTATTGAGAAGCTGTTGCTGGCGCTGGTTGAGGCGCTGAGTTAGCACATCGCCAAGAATAAAGCCATCTTTAGCAAGTGCGATCGCAGGTTTCATTACCTCTTGCCAAGAAAGTTTACCATAGCGACGATGCACTTCATAAAGTCCTGCCACCGTTCCTGGTGTTCCTACTGCCAAATAACCATTGATACTTGCATTGGGACGCACTTTCCCTGCTGCATCCAGATACATATTTTTTGTAGCTTTCAGGGGGGCGCGTTCGCGGAAATCCAACGCTTTGATATCGCCAGTTTTCTCAGAGTGCATCAGCAAAAATCCGCCGCCGCCGATTCCTGCCGAAAAAGGCTCAACTACAGAGATGACAAAAGTTGTGGCGACAGCTGCATCTACTGCATTACCACCTTTGCGTAACATTAAAATTCCTGCTTCACTCCCTAGGGGATGGGCTGAAACCACCATTCCCTTTTTGCTGTGTAGGGGTAAAGTTAAGGCGGCTGATGCAACTTGGCTGTAAACAAGGAGGGTGAAAGAAAAGATTGCCATCGCAATCTGCTTTGATTTAGCAACAGTAAGCATTTTTATGCCATTTTGTTTGGTATTTATTAGCCTACCTCACACCTTCTGCATATTTCTACTGACGGGATCAAAACCTCTAGGAAACCTCGTGCTTTCATCGTAGTAAGCGCCAGTCAGATTTGCTCCATACAACTTGGCATAGTTAAGTTTGGCTCCCCGGAGATTTGCTTCATTCAGTTTGACACCGCTCAAATTAGCTCTGGTCAAATTCGCTTTAGCTAAGTTAGTTCTACTCAAATCTGCTCCCCAGAGTTTAGCTTTCGCTAGGTTCGCTCCACTCAAGTCAGATCCCCATAAACTGATTCCGGGCAAATAGGCTCCAATCAACTTGTTCTTAATCAAGTTGACGGCTGGAAAATATCTTTCTCCTGCGGCAAAACGCCGTTTTAATTCCTCAGCATTCATGGGTCACGTTGACCTTTCTTAGCAATACAGAAGTTATTTGTTCCCATTCCTGGCTTAGTTCTCCTAGAAACTCTGGCTGACCACTACGCTGATACCAAAAATGGGCATTTTTCAAATCGCCTTCTTTGCGGTGCAGGTAAGCATGAACCCAGGCACTATCGGCATCGCTGGCATTTTGAACTATTTCATGAGCTTTGCTCCAGTCACCTTTGTTGTCATACCACATTGCTTGCAGCCCTTTTGGTAGTGTCTGAGGACATGAGCGCTGCTTTTCGATTAATCGTAAGAATTCCTCTGTATTCACGATCGCCACCCAACAAGAATCAAGCTTCTATCTCTATGATACTTCTTTGCGTCAGATGCTTCTATATGTAACCGCCATAGTAGAGGTTGTTTATTTAATATCTGTAATTACTCACAATTTACTCAAATGCACATATCTAACAAAACAATTTACTGTAATTTATTCCTTTTAATATTCGCCTAGGCAATCGCTTTTTTGCAGCAATTAGGAGATTTCTCTTATTAACTCTTGTAGCTAATTAATGACGAGGCAAGGGAGTCTTTAGGCTCCAGTCATGTTCAATTTGCAGAAGAAACTATTTTTAGTCAGCTTTAACTGTAAAATAACCTCTACATGAGATTATATTTAATTATTTCCTTACAGAAAGAGTTATGGTCTTTAAAACAGCAATTGAACATCTGATCGCCCTAAAAAATGTCAGCAAATCTTATCAACAGCCCAACGGTCAGCAGATTATCATTCTGGAAAATATCAATCTTGAGTTGCGTCCAGGAGAGATCGTTGCATTGCTGGGGCCTTCAGGTTCAGGTAAATCTACTTTGATGCGGATTATTGCTGGATTAATCCCGGCCAGTCAAGGCGAAGTTATATATCATAATCGTCCTCTAGTTGGTTTAAATCCTGGGGTAGCAATTGTCTTTCAAAGTTTTGCTCTTTATCCTTGGTTAACTGTACTAGAAAATGTGGAACTAGGTTTAAAAGCCAAAGGAGAAGCGCCAGATTCTCGACGGCAAAAGGCGCTACGGATGATTGATATCATTGGTTTGGATGGGTTTGAAAATGCCTATCCCAAAGAACTTTCTGGGGGAATGCGTCAGCGAGTTGGATTTGCGAGGGCTTTGGCCGTAGAACCAGAACTGTTATGTATGGATGAGCCGTTTTCGGCATTGGATGTACTAACAGCAGAAAACTTGAGGTTTGAGTTATTAGATTTGTGGTTAGAACGTCGCATACCCACCCAAGCCATTCTGATTGTCACCCACGGGATTGAAGAAGCGGTAATTATGGCGGATCGGATTATTGTTCTCGGACGCAATCCGGGAAGAATTCGGGCTGACTTACCTGTGACTTTACCCCATTACCGCGATCGCAAACACCCAAGTTTTCAAGCCTTGGTAGATCGGGTTTATACAATCATCACCAACCCAGAACTAGAACAAATTCAACTCCCAACTACTACCTCTGTAGAACCTGCAACACCACCAGCAAAATATCAGTCTTTACCAGCGGTGCGAATTGGTTCCATTGCCGGTCTTTTGGAACTTTTAGAAGATCGTCAAGAAAAAGACTTATATCGGCTAGCCCAAGAATTGCAACTAGAAGTAGATGATATTTTACCAATTGTGGAAGCTGCAAAATTGATGGATTTTGTAGAACTTGCAGAAGGTGATATTAGCTTAAAACCAATAGGGCAAGAATTTATCAATGGTGGTATTGATGAACGCAAACAAATTGTGCGATCGCAACTTTTAACTCATATTCGCCTGGTACAGCAAATTTACCGTCTTTTGGAAGCGAAAAATAATCAACGCATTCCCGAAGAATTAGTCTTAGATATCCTAGAAACTCACTTTAGCCCACAAGAAGCCGAGCGACAATTAAAAACCGTTGTTGATTGGGGTCGTTATGCCGAGATATACGGCTACGATGAGCCATCGGGACAAATCTTTTTAGAGCAAGTTGTTAATGCCGATTAGTCATTTGTCATTTGTCATTCTCCCTCACTCCATACTTTTATGACCCGACCTCTCACTCCTGCTAATAAAACTTTAGGACGTAACAATTGGACTTGGCAAGATGGATTGCTAATTCTGCTAATTTTATCTTTCATTGTGGCAATTATTAGAACCGCTTCTAAATTTAGCGGTACTTTTGAACCTGAACTCACAATTTCCACAAATATCAATGCTTTGCCAGGATATACAGCCCAAACCTTGATTCGTATGGGGCTGGCTTACTTTTTCTCCCTAATTTTTACCTTATTGTACGCTTACACTGCTTATCGCTCCCGAATTGCAGAACGAATTTTAATTCCGATGTTGGATATTCTGCAATCTATTCCAGTATTGTCTTTTTTGCCAGGTGTGGTACTAGCTTTGATTTCCCTATTTCCGGGCCAAAGAATTGGTGTAGAACTAGCAGCTATTTTACTAATTTTCACTGGTATGACCTGGAATATGACTTTTAGTTTTTACCAATCTCTCCAAAGTATTCCGCGAGAATTAATAGAAGCAGCAGAGGTTTATCGGCTTAATCCCTGGCAACGTTTTTGGACATTAGAGTTACCATCTGGTGTAATTGGTTTGGTATGGAATAGTGTAATGTCGGTGGCTGGAGGTTGGTTTTTTTTAATTGCTATTGAGTCATTTACTTTAGGGAATAAAGATTTTCGCTTACCAGGATTAGGCTCTTTTTTAGGCACAGCAGCCAACAAAGGAGACTTTAAAGCGATATTTTGGGGCTTGGCGGTGCTGATTGCGATTATTGTAGCAACTGATTTTTTTGTGTGGCGACCCCTGATTGCTTGGGCAGAAAGATTTAAGTTGGAGATGCTTGAAACTGAAAATGCACCCCAATCGTGGGTGTTAGATGTTTTCAGACGTTCGCCTACTTTACGGGCAATTAGCGATCGCGTTTTTCAGCCATTACAAACAGTCTTAGACGATAGTTTAATTCGGTCGTTTCCTGTGCGTTCTGTACCTGTAAATGCCAAAGGCAATCTCAACTTCCCGAGTTTTTTAAATTGGGTATTTGTTAGTGGCTTCAGCTTAATTATCTTGTGGGGTACTTGGGAAGCTGTACTACTATTACGGACTTTAGGCTGGGATGATTGGCAACAGGTAATAAAGGGCGCTATGTTAACGGCGTTGCGGGTAATAATTGCTTTGATATTATCACTGTTGTGGACTGTACCTGTGGGAGTAGTTATTGGTCGCAATCGACGGTTGGCTCAAGTCTTGCAACCATTGGTACAAATCGCCGCCTCTGTACCAGCAACAGCCTTATTTCCAGTGCTACTGCTGGGGTTAACCCGCATCGCTGGCGGTTTACAGATTGGTGCGATCGCTCTCATGATGTTAGGGACAATGTGGTATATCCTGTTTAATGTCATTGCTGGGGCACAATCGATTCCTTCAGACCTGATCGAAGCCGCTTGGGTATATAAACTCTCAACTTTGCAGCGCTGGCGAACCTTAATTTTACCCGCAATTTTTCCCTACCTAATTACAGGAATTATTACCGCAGTTGGCGGCGCTTGGAATGCCAGTATCGTCAGTGAGTACGTTACATTTCAAGGGCGAGTAATTAGTACTTCTGGATTGGGAGCAACAATTTCTCATGCCACAGCTACAGGCAATTTCTCCCTATTATTAGCTTCCACAGCGATCATGTCGCTGTTGGTAGTATTGACCAATCGTTTGATTTGGCGACCTCTTTACAATCTAGCTCAAGAGAAATATCAATTATTGGTTTAATAACTTCTTTGTGAGGCTGCGCCAAATTTTTTGATCTCTTCTTTCTTCTCTCTGTGTCGCGCCAGTTGCGACAAGTCAGGGAACCCGCCCAAGGCACTCGCTTCTCTGCGCCTCTGCGGTACGTAAAAAAAGTTTTGCTTAATGTTAAGGCTCGATCCTCCCTAACCCTCCTTAAAAGGACACATCTCTGTACAGACCCAAAATCGTTGGAGATCCCCCTAAATCCACGCCACTTGCTTCACTTGGGGAGACCCCAAGACCGCAGTGGCTCCCCGATAAATTGGGGGACTTGAAGAGACTTTTGCCCCCCAATTTATCGGGGGGTTGGAGGGATCAAAAGCCTATGAGGCAACTTTAGAAGACTTGTGTGTACACTTAATATTACATTTACTTGACTGCAATAACTTCAAACTCGAAAGTACCGATTAAACGGTCATCAATATAGACATCGATTCTATACTTACCAAGCGGATCGCCAGGAGCGATCGTCCAAAAATTCCCAATCACACCGTCTGGAGCCGATTGTGTGCGCCGTGTGATAGATGTAGTACCATCTGCTGATATAGAGAAATCTTCACCGTTATCTGTACCCCAAGTTTCTGGAGGTTTTGGTAAATGTAAGACTTCGCGCCATTTCACTTCACCTTGATGGTCTTTGAGTTTAATCCGCCATCCGTAGGCGTTTCCCTGCTGAAGCGGCACTCTTGTTGTGCGGAAGATGGTAACGTTACCTTTGGTGTCAACTCTCTTAAGCCCAAACTCAGCGTTACTGACAATAATCTTTTTCAGACTTGTTGGCGTAGGAAATGGTGTGGCATTTTGTGCTATGCCAGAAGTAGCAGCGATCGGCTCAGAACATGTAACCCCAAATATTAGCCAAGAAGAAGCTAGCACAGCAATAGTAGCCCAAGTTCTCATTAGTATGATTTTCCTGTCAGACGTTTGGTACTTATTCCAGTAATCTGACATATTTTCCGGGTCAAAGAATACTTATGGCTAGAAAAAGACGAAATTATTTTTACAGATGGTTTTCCTGAATACTAGTGTTGGCGATCGCTAGTGAAGCTAACAACTAGATAATTGTTTTATCACATAGAGAAATTCAAAATATTCATGCTCGATATCATTGAAATTGGTAAAGATTGAAGTTTCAGCAAAACTTAAAAATAGAAACTGCAATAAACTCACTTGGATTCCGAAAACTAATTCGGTTTTTGCACTACTATTTTGCTTACTTCATAACTTTTTTCACTGGTGTGATAACTTCTTCGCCATTTTTCAAGATGCTCTATAGATATTGATTTAGATGTGACGTTCACACTGCTTCCTCGCCAAGCAACTTCTGCATCTGTCGTGAAAACCCCACATTCTAATTGATCTAACCTCATATTCCAGTATTCACTAAATCGACCTTTTAAGGTTATAACTTGCTCAAATACCTTATTTCTGTGTTTATTTCTTCTTTTTCTTTCTGTTGCTCCTGTTGCTTCTGTATCAATAAACTTAGTTTCAATTAAAAACAGACTACCTTTAAAAGTCCGATAGACAAAATCACACTTCCCTAAATCTGTATAATCCGAAATTGGAGATTTTTCAAATAACAGCAATTCAGCGCACGAGGGAAACAAGTCTTTAATATTCAGAAATAAATAAGCTTGCAATAGAAGTTCTTTATCATAAGGAAATAAGATCACTCCTTCAAAAAACTTTTGAATGTCATCATGAGTTTGGGGTTGAATTTTTTTACAGTATGAAACAAATTTATGTAGCTCGTTTACGATCATCAAGTTTTAACTCCTTCCCCCAGTCGCAGCCTTAAGGGTCTTAGCATAAAAAGATACCATTCCCTCAAGGAAATCATCATCCGCATAAGTAACTAAAAAAACGATTGAAATGCTGAATACTTAAGGCTTTTTACTGTTGACAGTTCAGTATAAATAATTTTTAAGCTGCTTTTTAGTATTGATAGATTTTTCACTTCTGGTGCTAGCTACCAGTCAGTGATTTTATATGAGCAGGAAAACTGGCGTTTTGCAAAGCTTGAACAGTTATTCTAGAATCTTGTACGCAAAATTGCCAACCCAAGCGAACAAGTTTCCGAGAAGTTTCAGTTTGGATAATTCCAATCACTGGCATTTTTGCTTTTTCTTTGTCTACTGAATGAGCTTGCAAAATTGTTTTCAAGAGATGTAGTTTTTCCATATCACCTGCTTGCTGGGGATTTAACTCCACCATTACCATTTGTACTGTTTCCACGGGTTCTACATCTTCAAGAATAAATTGAGTTTGCTCGTCGCGTCGATCTACTTTTCCCCAAATAATCAATCTAGTATCAACTACGAGTAGGGAACTAATGCGTTCATAAGTTTTGGGAAAAACTACAGCTTCTGATTGTGTAGTTAGGTCTTCTATTTGCAAAATTGCCATCTGGTCGCCTTTTTTTGTCACCACTTTTTTGACATTATTCAACATGACAACTGCACAAAGTCTTGTGTCTTCTCTTTGCTCTCCCAGTTGTGAAAGGTTAATCGGTGTCAAAAGTGGTGTTATTTGCCGTAAGGATTTCAACGGATGATCTGATACATAAAAACCTAATAATTCTTTCTCCATCTGCAACTTTTTCTGGGGGGGTAAATCTGTTACAGGTTTAGATTTGGGAGCAGTTTCAAAGGCATTATTTGCTCTTTTATTCTGAGTCGAAGAAAATCCATCACCTAATAAGTCAAAGAGATTCCCTTGACCGCTAGCTCTGTCTTTAGCGCGAGATTGTGCCCAGTCATACACTAATTCTGAGTCGTTAATTAACTGTTGGCGGTTGGATTCAATTTTGTCAAAGGCTCCACAGTAAATCAGCGATTCTAGAGTCCGGCGGTTAACAGCACGTAAATCCACGCGATCGCAAAAATCAGCGAGGGATTTAAACTCTCCTGTCTCACTTCTCGCCTCCAAAATGCAGGCGATCGCATTCTGTCCCACGTTACGCACTGCCGAAAATCCAAACAGAATCTTTCCTAATGTTGGTGTAAAATCAACGCCAGAACGATTAATATCTGGTGGATCTATGGAAATACCCATATTTGTACAGTTAGTAATATATCTCTGTACCTTATCGGTATCGCCACTGTTAGCCGTTAACAGTGCCGCCATATATTCTAATGGGTAATTAGCTTTTAAATATGCTGTCTGATAAGTTACATAACCATAGGCTGTTGAATGAGATTTATTGAAACAATTTGAAGCGATAAAACCATTTTTTATCCCAAAATTATGGTCGCGCTCAACCCCAATATCATAGACATTTTGTTTGCCTAAATATTTACGTGTGGCTATTTTTATCATCCTACCTTACCCCCAAAAAAGTTTTGCGGAATTAATTAATTGATAAAAACTGTAGCTATAGTAATACCTGTAATATAAAATTATATCACTAGAAAACACTTGCCATACTCTTACACAAAAGTAGATAAAGTATATCAAAACTTTGAGAAACTATTAGATAAACAGTTAATAGCCATGTAATTGCTGTTTTTAAAGTTTATTAAACACATTCCAATAGATATTAATCCGCTTAGTCAGATACCTGGGGAGTAAGGAGTAGGGTGCAGGGAGATAAAGAAGGATAAGCAATTCCCAATTTCCAATGCGTCAGTTACTATCGTTGAAAAGTAACTCAGTATTAAAGGGTGTGGGTAAGTGAAAGAGGCGCTGATTGTAATTTTGGCGGTGGTTGTGGGATTGTTTGTGGTAGTCGAGATCGGATTGCGATCGCTCTTTGGCTTTGGTAATCCCCTAGTTTACATTGGCGATGAGCGGATTGGTTATTTATTGGCTCCTAACCAACGTACCCGTCGTTTTGGTAATCGCATTGAAATTAATGAGTATTCTATGCGAGGTAGTCCGATCGATAAGACACCTGCACCTTCTGGGCTGCGAATTTTACTGTTAGGGGATTCTATCGCTAATGGTGGCTGGTGGACAGATCAGACTAATACAATATCCGCGATAATGATGCGTTCTCTGGCATCATCCACTCATAGTAATTATCAGGAAGTAGAAGTGCTAAATGCTTCAGCTAACTCTTGGGGGCCAAGGAACGAGTTAGCTTATTTAGAGAAGTTTAGCAACTTCAACGCGCAAATAGTAGTGTTATTAATTAATACCGATGATTTGTTTGCGACTCCTCCCACGTCTTTACCAGTAGGACGCGATCGCAACTATCCCGATAGTAAACCTCCCCTAGCATTAGCGGAAGTGTGGCAGCGTTATATCGTCAAGCAGCAGCCAATTCCCGAAATGAAAGCGGTGCAAAATGAAGCAGGCGATCGCGTGGGGATTAATTTGGAAGCGATCGGTAAAATTCAAGCCCTGACTCGCCAAAGCAACAGCCAATTTCTACTAGTCATGACTCCCTTACTGCGAGAAATTGGTGAACCAGGCCCCCGCGATTACGAAATTAAAGCCCGCCAACGCTTGAACGATTTTACCAAGACTCAGCAAATTAACTATATAGACTTTTTACC
This sequence comes from Nostoc sp. 'Peltigera membranacea cyanobiont' 213, assembly GCF_002245975.1. Lineage (NCBI taxonomy): Bacteria > Bacillati > Cyanobacteriota > Cyanophyceae > Nostocales > Nostocaceae > Nostoc > Nostoc sp. 'Peltigera membranacea cyanobiont' 213. The sequence goes on from NZ_NOLI01000039.1 coordinate 51,721, forward strand.
GATATTCAATTCAACTACCAACCCGCAAGGTTTGTATCACGATAGCATTCACCTCAACTTGCAAGGTAATAAATTTGTCAGTGAAGTTATGGAGCGATCGCTTCTAGAAAGACTGGGGGAGATACCACTTACTCAGAACTACTAAAGTTTTTTAGTGAGCGATAAGGGACTTCCAAAAAATAAAATATACAGTAGGGTGTGTTAGGCGAAAGCCGTAACGCACCGAGATATCTGGCGGT
>NZ_NOLI01000004.1:0-118695 GCF_002245975.1 Nostoc sp. 'Peltigera membranacea cyanobiont' 213
CTCATCCCCCTCATCCCCTCCATCCCTCCCAGACTGGATTTTAGAAAATGAATTCTTGCGAGTTGTTATAGATCCTGATACTGGAGATTTATCAAGTGTTTTTGATAAAACTTATCAACGAGAAGTTTTAAGTGGGGCGGGGAATCAACTACAAGCTTTTAAAGACAGTGGTCAATATTGGGATGCATGGAATATAGACCCCAATTACGCCCAACATCCCTTACCCTCAACAAATCTTCAATCTATTCAGTGGTTAGAACAAGGCCCAGTACAAAGTCGTGTGCGCGTGGTGCGTCAGTTGGGTGAATCGGAATTTTGCCAAGACTATATTCTGCAAGTTGGTTCATCTCTGCTAAATATAGCTACTACTGTAGATTGGCAAGAAAATCATGTATTGGTGAAAGCTGCTTTTCCTTTCAATATCGAAGCAGATTTTGCTACTTATGAAATTCCCTGTAGTGCGATTCGCCGCCCAACTAAACCCCAAACCCCCGCAGAACAAGCAAAATGGGAAGTCCCGGCTTTGCGTTGGGCTGATTTGACGGGAGAAACACACAACGGTATTCACGGAGTTAGTTTGCTGAATGATTGTAAATACGGTTACGACAGCAAACCAAATCAACTCCGCCTAACGCTGCTACGCAGTCCTAATTGGCCAGATTCAGAGGCTGATAAAGGTTTTCACGAGTTTACATATACTTTGTATCCTCATACTGGTAGCTGGGAATCAGCCCATACAGTACGGCGTGGCTATGAATTGAATATACCGTTGCAAGTGATATTGAATCTTGTTAATGAAAACCTACCTAAAAATCCTCCCCTCTCTGTCGGTAAAGATGGGTTGGGGGTGAGTTTCCTAGATTTATCAGCCGAAAATTTAATCTTGATGGCCTTGAAGCCATCTGAGGATGACCCACAACAGTTAATTCTGCGGTGTTATGAATGCCACGGAGAAACAGCCGAGTTATCTATGCAAAGTGATTTAGGGTTGAATCTAGGAGATACAGTAGATTTGTTAGAGCGTTCCTCTACTACTGAATTCTCATCTCAGCAACAAATCTTAACAATACAGCCTTGGAAAATCGCCAGTTTCAAGGTAAGACCAGCGATTAATCCCTGACTGAAGTAAGGCATTATTGCTGTGTCAGTGGCTAGTAGTGGTTTTCTAAAGACCACAAACCAACGACCAATGACCAATTTTTAATCTTCGTGATCGTCAAATGGATCGTTCAATTCCTTGCTAGGAGGGCCAAAGGAGGTATAAATTGAAATTCCGGTGATGGCAACCACCACGGCGGCCATAGAAATGCTAAGAACTATTGCGGGTTCCATAATTGAGGGATAGATGATGAGTGCTATTCTTATAGAATATTACAGAAGATTAAAAAAAGCTTTGGCAAGTAATATTAGGTGAAGTATGGCACAAAGGACTAGGTTGGGAGATATCCTGAAACCACTTAACTCTGAGTATGGAAAAGTGGCTCCAGGTTGGGGTACTACCCCTGTGATGGCTGTTTTTATGGCGCTATTTTTTGTGTTTTTGCTGATTATTCTGCAACTTTACAATAGATCGCTGTTAGTTCAGGATGTAAATGTCGATTGGCGGAGTTTAGGACGCTAACGGATACACCGCTATCGAGTTTGGATAACAAGTTAAGTTACACCCGGTTCCTCCGGGTTTTTTTGTGAATGGTCAGTGCATACTAACTATTGAGTAGACTACATAATATATGAGTTTCTGTAGTGGTTCTATAGTTGACAGGAGACAAAAATGAATATATTTGGTATTGGTCTGCCGGAAATGGGTGTAATTATGATAGTAGCGCTGTTAATCTTTGGGCCAAAGAAGCTACCAGAAATTGGCCGGAGTGTGGGCAAAACAATTCGTAGTTTTCAAGAAGCTTCTAAAGAGTTTCAAAGTGAGTTTCAAAAAGAAGCAGAACAGTTAGAAGAAGCTGTCAAGACTACTGCTGAATTGGAACCTAAGCAAATCTACCCTGCTAAATCTGAGCAGGATACCACTAGTTCTTCTCAACCTAGTTAGGAGACTGCTTGATATCAATTGACTGTAGGTAAAATGACAGAAGCTGTTAAGCAACCAGCTTTGGTGATTCCCCAGCTAATTGTCGGGTTGGGGAATCCAGAAAGCAAGTACGACCAAACCCGCCATAATATCGGCTTTGCTGCTGTAGAAACTCTCTCCCGTTCTTGGCGCATTTCTTTAGCTGAAAACCGCAAGTTTCAGGGTGAGTATGGCGAGGGAATAGCCCCAGGTGGAGGTAAGATTCGCTTACTAAAGCCGTTAACTTATATGAATCGCTCAGGACAGTCAATTCAAGCGGTGACAAGTTGGTATAAATTGCCGCCTGAGTCAGTGCTGATAATTTATGACGATATGGATTTGCCCTTGGGAAAAACTCGGCTGCGCTTATCTGGTTCGGCTGGGGGACATAACGGCATGAAAAGTGCGATCGCACATCTGAGTACCCAAAACTTTCCCCGTTTGCGAATCGGTATTGGTAAACCCAAAGGTGCAGCTAATAACGATAATTCTGATACTGTCTCCCACGTTCTGGGGCGATTTTCTGCCGCCGAAAATCAGCAGATGTCTCTTGTACTTCAGTTCGTGGTTGAGTGTATTGAACTAAGCCTCAAGCAGGGAGTAGAAAAGGCGATGAATGTTTGTAATAGCCGCACCATTAATAATTCTGAGTCTTAGGGGTAAGTTTGTTAAAGGCACTTATTTTGGTTGATGGATAGCGATTTTAGCTTGCTCCATCCAACCTAAATAAAGCCCTTAACGGACTTCCAAATAAAAAAATACTCAACTACTTATTGTGGGGTGGGCATCTTGCCCGCCTAAGATGCCCACCCCACAAGATTGGATAATTATAGGAGTTTTTAAATTACTAGTAAATTTTACCTTAAGTTAACTGAAGTTATGGGAATATACTGAATGTCAGTCCAGCCTGTCTGAAGATGTCAGTACAAGTAATGTTGATTACATGAAGTAGTCCTTGCCAGGGTGCGATCGAGGTGCTTTAATAGCGATGTCTGACGACAAGAAGCAAGAGCTTCTACGCATTCCGCAAAATAGTTTTACTTACAAAATATGTACAATACGCGCAGCGACTCGACATCGCTGCTAGCGTTCATAAAATTACAGACTCAAAACATTAAACTCTAAAGATATGACAAGCTAGTAGCATATCTTTGATACTAAATTCTCCCAAAAGCTGAATAGGAGCATACATGGAGCCAATTATTGCTATAGTTTTAGCCCTTATAGGTTATGCATTAGGTTCTGCGAAACTGATTAATCAAGGAAATGAAGCCTTAGTCGAACGCTTGGGGCGGTATCATCGCAAACTGAAACCAGGGTTGAACTTTATTGTTCCCTTGGTAGATCAGATTGTGATGGAAGATACTACACGAGAGCAATTTTTAGACATCAAACCTCAGAATGTGATCACCCAAGATAATATTTACGTAGAGGTGGATGCTATTGTCTACTGGCGGATTCGAGATATTGAGAAAAGCTTTTATGCGATTGAGGATCTGCAAGGGGCATTGACACAGGTAACTACAACCACGCTCCGAGAAATCATTGCCCAAAACACCCTAGAGCAGACCAATGTCTCCAGATCGGAGATGGACACAGCTATCTTAGACCAGTTGAATAATATAACGTCAGATTGGGGAGTTGATATTCTCCGATTAGATATTCAGAGTATTACACTACCTGAGAGTGTACGAAAGTCTAGGGAAGAGGAGCAAGCCGCCGTAATTAAAAAACGGGCACTGATTACCGAAGCAGAAGGGGAAAAGGAAGCTGCTATTAAAAAAGCAGAAGGAACTATGGCTTCAGTGCAAATCATTTCTCAAGCTCTCCGTTCCAATCCTGATAGTAGGGATATTTTGCGGTATCTTGTCGCTCAAGATTACGTAGATGCTAGCCAAAAACTTGGTGAGAGTGCTAATGCCAAAATTGTCTTTGTAGACCCAGCTAACTCAAGTGAAATGTTTCAGGAGTTGATAGCCGAGTCGATTGTTACAGAGGGTCACGGCAAAAAATCCGAAAACGGCAATACTTAAGAATTAGACTATGTTGCTTGTATTAAATAATGCATCGGCTACTAATGACACATCGCGCATTTCTTGAACATCGTGAACCCGGAGGATATCAGCACCATTAAAAATAGCAGCACAACAAGCTGCTGCCGTTCCCCAAACTCGTGCTTTGGGATCTGGTTGATTTAAAATGCGACCAATGAAACTTTTACGGGATGCTCCTACCAAGATAGGACAGTTGAGTGTTGTTAGCGATCGCAAGCCGCGAAAAATTTCTAAATTTTGCTCATAGTTCTTAGCAAAACCAACACCAGGATCGATAATAATTTTATCTCGGTCAATGCCCGCAGCAGTTGCTACCTCAATTTGCCGAGCCAAAAAACTACAAATTTCACCGAGCAAATCTTGATAATCAGTTTGTTGTTGCATCGTCTGTGGTGTCCCCCGGATGTGCATCAAAATAATCGGCACACCCAACTCTGCCACTGTCGGCAACATTTCTGAGTCAAAAGTGCCGCCAGAAATATCATTAATAATATCCGCTCCAGCTTTTACAGATGCTCTGGCTACAGCAGCACGGGTTGTATCTACAGAAATCGGGACTGAAATTTCTGGTCTTAGCACCTGTAACACCGATAACACCCGATGGAGTTCCTCCGCCAGAGTTATTTGCTTTGCCCCTGGTCGAGTTGATTGACCGCCCACATCGATAATGTCAGCACCAGCCGCTACCAATGCTTGCGCCTGTACTAAAGCGGCAGAAGTAGTGTTAAACTCACCCCCATCACTAAAGCTATCAGGCGTTACATTCAAAATGCCCATCAAATAAGTTCGCTGTCCCCACACGAAACAGCGTTCTCGCATTATCAAGTTGCTTGGCATAAATCTACATTAGGCATTCCCATGCAGAGCATGGGAACGAAAAGAAGGCACATTACACTAAGTGAAAATTCACAATCCGAGCAAAACTCTCAGCTTCTAAACTCGCTCCTCCCACTAAAACACCATCAATTTCTGGTTGAGCCATGATTTCATCAATATTATTTGGCTTAACTGAGCCACCATATTGAATTGATACATTTTGATTACTCAACTGGCTCCGAATTAAGCCAATTATCCGATTAGCTTCCACCGCTTCACAAGTTTCACCAGTGCCGATTGCCCAAATTGGCTCGTAGGCAATTACCAAGTTATTCTGATCGATATCTACCAAACCTTTGTCAAGTTGGAGAGCAATCAATGATTCGGTTTCTCCCGCATCTCGTTGTTGTTTAGTTTCGCCAACACAGAGAATTGGGGTCAAACCAAACCTTTGAGCAGTTCGGAGGCGCAGATTAACAGTTGCATCCGTCTCACCAAAGTATTGCCGTCGTTCGCTGTGACCGACAATCACAAAGCGCACACCACTTTCTGTCAGCATTGGGCCAGAAATTTCACCCGTATAGGCTCCAAATTCTTCCCAATGGATGTTTTGTGCCCCCAGTTGGATGAGGCTACCGTGCAAAGTTTTGGACAAAACACTTAAATCAGTGAAAGGAGGGCACAATATAACTTCTCGCCCTTGGGGGGTTTCCTCTAAGTGGGGCAGAAATCCTTGTAAAAACTCCTGGGTTTCTGCCTGGGTTTTGAACATTTTCCAGTTGCCGGCAATAACGATTTTCCGCACAGGTAATTTAGTCAAGATTCTAACGTGCTATTTAGATGCATTTTTCAGTTTATGACTTTTTGTTAGCCATTAGTCATTAGTCTATTGGTCATTGGTCAAGAGTTATTCTTCTCTGCTCTACAAACCCCTGTTGAAAATAACTAGGATAAGAGACGGGGCTAATCAAATAAATCCCAAATCTCAAATTGATATGACTTCGCCATTACCCGTGCCTGAACCTCATCAAAGCGATTCCGCTAACACTGAAGCAAATTCTCCTAGTTGGGAGGAAGAACTGGATAGTGCCATTTTCAGTTTTGAAGACATTCAGACAGAACTCAACTATAAACAAGCACAAACGGCGCTGCGAAACTTGGTAGCCAATCTCGACCTCACCCCCCAAGAAAAAACTGGATTGGAAACGGAAATTGCTGATTTGGAAACCATGCTAGGGAAGTTAGACCGGATGGTGGTGCAGATTGCGACTTTTGGCATGGTGGGACGTGGTAAGTCTTCGCTACTCAATTCTTTGGTTGGACAAACAGTGTTTGAAACTGGGCCGCTGCACGGTGTCACCCGGACTGCACAAACAGTTAATTGGAGTATTAGTGAGGAAGCGATTGGAGAAAGTGAACGGGCTTTGCGGGTTACTCTCCCTGGTGTAGGTCAATCGCAGGTAGAATTAATTGATACTCCTGGGTTAGATGAAGTAGATGGTGCAACCCGTGCTGCATTAGCTGAACAGATTGCAAAACTTGCGGATTTGATTTTGTTTGTGATTTCTGGCGATATGACAAAGCTAGAATACGCCGCCCTTTCTCAATTGCGGGAAGCTGGTAAACCGATAATTTTGGTGTTTAACAAAGTAGACCAGTATCCAGAAGCAGACCGGATGGCTATTTATCACAAAATCCGGGATGAAAGGGTGCGGGAATTACTCACACCTTTAGAAATTGTCATGGCTGCGGCATCGCCATTGGTGAAGACAGCAATTCGTCGCCCTGATGGGACTAGGGGCATACAGCTACGTACAGGGAATGCCCAAGTTGAAGAACTGAAGCTGAAAATCTTGGAGATTCTGCATCGTGAGGGTAAAGCCTTGGTTGCTCTTAATACCATGCTTTATGCCGATGTTGTAAATGAGCAGTTAATCGAGCGAAAACTGATGATTCGGGAACAGAATGCTAATCAGTTGATTTGGAAGGCTGTGATGACTAAGGCATTAGCGATCGCACTTAATCCTGTAACTGTGGTAGATATTCTTAGTAGTGTAGTTATTGATATTGCTCTAATTTTGGGTTTATCTAAGCTCTATGGCTTCTCTATGACCGAAGCCGGCGCTGTCCAACTGCTACAAAAAATCGCCCTGAGTATGGGCGGAATCGGTGCTAGTGAACTACTGGCAAATTTGGGCTTGAGTGGATTGAAAACTTTACTTGGGATCTCTGCAACAGCTACAGCAGGTCTTGCCCTTGGCCCTTATATATCGGTGGCGCTGACCCAAGCGGGAGTCGCAGGTGTTTCTTCTTACGGGATTGGACAAGTTACCAAAGTTTATTTAGCCAACGGCGCGACTTGGGGGCCTGATGGGCCGAAAGCAGTCATTAATCGAATTTTGGCAAACCTGGATGAAACTTCAATCCTCAACCGGATTAAAGACGAATTGCTTTACAAGGTAAAACTCAGAAAGTGATGTATATAAGTGCGGGATATAGAATTTATTCTGACTCCTGAATTCTGTTTCGATAAAATAAAAATTTCTAAATATCTAATCCAACAACCATTAACTCAGGTGGATGTTCAACATTAAACTGGTAATATATCTCTCGTCGCTCTTGGGGTGGAAGAGTTAACTGCCATTCTAAAATCCCCATTTCACCAAGTTGAATTTGTGGGTTACTACGGCTGAGGCGCACTTTAATTTGCTCGTTGCGGCTAACTGGCAATTGTTCAGTTACCTTCAGATTTACTTCTTTATCGAGTAAATTAGTAATTATCAACCGATAACTATAAGTAATCCGGCGTTGGTTGCTAATCAATCTTTTGTCTACCAGACGTTCAACTAAATCGCGCTCAATTTTCAAACCTTCATCCATCCCTAAATTGAGTTTGAATTCTTGTCCTGGTGCAATATTTTCTAACTGAGTTGTCCCAATAAAAACATTGTTGCGGAAAATATTCGCTTTCCCTGGTAACAAAGTTGCACCATTGGGATTATTTTTCACATTTGCTTGCAGATAAGCAAAACTTACCAAACGCGGCATTGCTACATAATCAAAGTTACAAGGATAGTCATCATTAAAAATTGTCGTTTTATGAGGTGCGCCATCACTAGGAATGTTACCGCCACCATTCAATTTAAAGGTAACTACACTCCCTTCTTTGGATACTTCTGCTGTAACAGTTTCTGCTTGGATAAGAACATCCTCTGCACCTTCGTCTTCTCCTTGCCAATCTGTTCTGGCAACAGAAGCAGGTGGTTCTGGTATGGTAGGTAGCAGTGGTCGCTGTTGTGTAGACAATTGTCGCTGTCGTAACATTTGTGGACGTGGCGCATCAATATACCAAGGTTCAAGTTTAGGTGGAAGTGTACCTAATCCCGGTTTAGCGGTAGAAAGGGTGAGATTTGCACCAATCCAATCTTCGCCACTGCTTTGAGTGATTTCTGCAAGGTAGCCCAGATGCACAATATCGCTAGTCGTGCTAAAGCGCAAGTCATAAAGCGGAGTCCAACTGGCGCGATTTACTATGTAAGACACCTCTAATTCAAATTCGCCTTCACCCGCTACTTCAACTCCTACAACTATGCTCAAACTTTCTTTGGGATGGGGTGTTTGGATTTTTTGCAATGAGGCGCGGAGTGCTTGCAGTTCTTTATCTAATTCCTGCTGTTGGGTTTTGCACTCTCCAGATGCGATCGCATATTCACTATACTGGCTTCCAAGAAAGTTCAAAAAATCCAAAGTTTCGCTCAGACTAAGATTTTTCCGAGACAAACTTTGTGCAAAGGGTTCTTCTGTTTTTTCACGTAACCCGGCGATAAAACTAGACTGCAATGCTAAAGCATCGACTTGTGCTTGTAGGTGGCGTTTTTCCGCTTCTAGCTGCTCAATTTGCCTTGTCAAATGTGCGACTCGCTCTACTACTGGTTCAGTGGTGTAAATGCGATCGCTACTTACTCCTATCAAACGCACTGCCACTGTCCCTGTACCACTAACCCTGACAGACTCGGTTTCTAGAGTCTCTGGCACTGAAGTAATTACTAATTCCTGTTCAATTCCTGTTAAATCAACTACACCCCGTCGTGTAACCAATGCTCTGTCAGCATACACTGTAACAGCTACAATCTCGCTTGGTACTGTTTTGCGCCAAGATGGTGTTTCCGGGTTAACCACTGCCAGTCTTCCCCCATATTTAATTGATTCTGCTGGTTAATTGTCAATGGTTCCCGGTCTAACAGTCAACCCCTTTGGGTAATTCGTAATTCGTAATTCGTAATTACTCTCTAATTGGTTCAAACGTACTATTAGGAGGATCGGTGTTTTGATCTACAAAATTCCTTGCAGCAGTGAGGAGATAATCATAATAGGTACGAGCGACGATAGATAGCTGCTTTCCACCTGGGTAAACCATGTACCAATGTCGCTGAATGGGAAAGTGTTGGACATCTAAAATGCTAAAATCTGAAGCGTCTAATAGTAAAGTATGACGAGATAAAACCGAAATTCCTAAACCACCTGCGATCGCTTGTTTAATTGCTTCGTTACTTCCCAATTCCAGTTTTACTTTTACTGTCACCCCTTGTTCTTCAAATAGGCTTTGGACGGCACGACGAGTTCCTGAACCAGGTTCTCGCATAATAAAAGGTTCGTTAGACAGGCGTTGGATCGGAATATTTTTTTCCTTGGATAACGGATGATTAACTGGTGCAAAGACTATCAAAGGATTTTCTAAAAATGCCTCACAATTCACATCCATATTGTCTGGAACTTGACTCATAATATACAAGTCGTCCAGATTCTGACTCATCCGTTCCAAAATTTGTTCGTGATTCGTTACTTGTAGAGAAATATCAATCCCTGGATAAAGTTCGCAAAACGGCCCTAATAAACGTGGGATAAAATATTTTGCTGTTGTAATTACTGCCAAGCGTAATTGTCCCTGTTTTAGCCCTTTTAAATCTGCCACCTTCATTTCATACTGGGCTATATTTCCAAAAATCTGCCGACAAGTGGCAAATAATTCTCGTCCCGCCTCTGTGAGATATAACCGCTTCCCCACTTGCTCAAATAATGGCAACCCTACCGATTTTGTGAGTTGCTTGATTTGCATAGAAACGGTAGGTTGGGTGAGAAACAATTCCTCAGCAGCGCGAGTAAAGCTACTGTGCCGGGCCGCCGCCTCGAATACCTTTAACTGGTGCAGCGTCGCTTGCTTCAAAGGTGCTTCTCCTGTAAATAGCTATTCATCGATATAAAACTAGTATTACTGAACAGTTACAAATGCTATAGGAATCATATTTGATTTTTGAAAAAAATTAGATATTGTAGGGTGTGTTAGAACGCAGTTCGTAACGCACCATCATCAAGAGTTTGGTGCCGTACTCTCCCTGCTAACACAACGCCAGTGACGCTACGCACAGTCGCTACCGCTCAAGTCGGGAAACCCGCTTACACGACTGGCTCCCCTACGGATCTTTTCTCCAAATCAAATACTAGTCCTATATAGCAATACTCATAGAAAGCTACGAATTCTATTATATATAAAACTCTATTATTTCTATTAGAATAAAGGTATTTTGTTTATGGATTTAAGAAGCTATTATCAGAACAACAAGAAAAGCGTAAGATTCCTTCCACTTCCTGATGAATGATGATTTTCTCAAATTCATCTATCATCATTCATCATTCCATAATTCTTCGGCAATTTTTGTCGGGAGCTTGGTTAAATCTGGTAATCTTAGTACCTCAATTTCGGCAACCTGTTCTTTCTCTTTAATATTCACTGGTAAGTTTAACGGTTGGTGTTTTTCTATCCAGCAGCTTGCTAATGGTAAGGTTTGCTCCATTTCATCTAGCGGTCGGGGAATTACCATCACTGCATTTAATTCTCCAATGCGTTCTGCCTCAAACATTCCCGCTTCCACTGCTACCGCCACATTTGCTACCGAACCGCGAATAATGGCTGTACACAAACCCGCACCAATTTTTTCATAAGCTGCTAAATGAACATCGGCAGCTTTAAGCATGGCATCACACGCACCTACCATCGCTGGAAATCCTCGCGTTTCTACTAAACCAATTGCTTGATTACTCAGACGGCTGTAATTGCCCTCCTCCATCAATTTAGTGAAACGGGTTGTGATGGGAAGCACTATATCTAAATTAGGATAAGGTCGGGGAATTACCAAGCTAGAAATCAACTGACCAAACTGTTCAGCCGTTTGGACACCAGATTCTACCGCCAGACGCACGTCAGCAATTCCACCCCGGACGATCGCAGTACAATGACCACTACCAATTTTTTCATACCCAACTAGGTGAACTCCTGCTGATTTCAGCATCATATCCGCCGTCCCAACGATCGCGGGAAAGCTGCGGGTAGAAACTAAACCCAAAGCAGTGTCCTGAAAGGTTTCATAACTACTCGCTCCCTGGATGGAATTCATAGACCGTTGATTAGATGTTTCCATGTGAACTTTCCCAGATAATCATAAAGCCGACAACTTACAATTAACACTTACTCAGACTAATCGTCAGAGTTTGGGTCCCTCAAGGATTGTCTATGGGGAAACAATGTAGTCAACAGTCTGCTTATGCTCCCTTGTCCATAAATTTGAGTGCCGAAACCGTTAGCGGATTCTGTAGTTAGCTGATTGGGGTCTGAGTCATGTTTTATAGACTCTTGGATGGGTTCTGGTAAGGGGGGTTCAGCATCCTTGGCTGGTTCTTCCACGGGAGGAGGCTGGCTTTCTGGAGTGGCGGAAGATTTAAAATAAGAAATCGACTTATTTTGTTTGAAATCCACAAAAGCCGCAGCTGAGAAGTTAGTTGAGGAAGTTACCTTTTCCTTAACTCCCCCTGAGCTATTTTCCTCTTCCTTCTGGGGTGGCGTACTTGTAGCGGTGACGTTATTAGCAGATGGTTCAGGCTGATTTGTTTGAGCAATTTGCCGACTGGTGTCTCCTAAAATCGAACCAGGTGCAACTACTTGTCCTGGTTCAACAGAATAGTTAAAAATTGTTGTTGCGGAACCAATACAAGCATTTGCTCCAATTTTGCCCTTGCCAACCATCAAAAAACCGGCTCCTAGGTTTGCCCCCGCTTCTACCTCTAAGGTTCCTTCATGGACTTGGAGTATTGCTCCCAGTCCAATACAGACCCCTGCCCCAATGACGATCTTGCTGTTTTCAGCCGCTTGGAGGATGACCCCAGGTGCAAGTACTGCGCTTGGATGAATAGTCACCTCACCACTAATGTAAGAATCAAAGTTATTGCTGAGGCGCAGTGACAGCAAAGACATGAAAAATTTAACCTCAGAAGCCGGAAGAAAATAAAGAGTTAGGAGTTGGTGAGAAATTGGGAGTTAGAAGTTATGAGTTAGAAGTGTGGGAATTTTTAAGATTAGAGTTTTGATTCAAAGCTTATTCTTAACTCCTAATTCCTAACTCCTAATTCCTTAAGGTCGTTGAATAATCGTTTCCAATACCCGACGCTTGGCTTTGGGGTCAATACCAATTAAGCGCACATATTCTCCCTGGTATTCGCCGAGGTGTCCTTCTACGGCTGCGATCGCTTCTCTTTCTGAGGAGGCTTGAATTTGACCAGTACTAGTCCACGAACCAGTCCGAAACCGCCGTTGGTCTACGTGTTCAATGCTAATTTTTGAGCCACTAGCCAATAATTGCCGGAGTTGATCTACTACTTCAGTACTCAACCGGTTACTGGTAGCTGTAGCTGTAGCTGTTGCTGTTGCCGAGTGTGTACTGCTAGTAAATGATTTTTCACTACCAGAGGAGGCTACTTGACTATTTGGACGTTGAATAATTGTCTCTAATACCCGCCGTTTGGCTTTGGGGTCAATACCAATTAAGCGTACATATTCCCCTTGGTATTCGCCGAGGTGTTTTTCTACGGCTGCGATCGCTTCTCTTTCTGAGGAGGCTTGAATTTGACCGGTACTAGTCCACGAACCAGTCCGGAAGCGGCGCTCATCTACGTGTTCAATGCTAATTTTATAACCACCAGCCAATAATTGCCGTAGTTGATCTACTACTTCAGTACTCAACCGGTTACTGGTAGCTGTTGCCGCAGCCCTCCCAGAGCCTCCACTGCTGCTAGTAAATGATGATTTTTGACTACCAGAGGTAGCTACTTGACCATTTGGACGTTGAATAATGGTTTCTAATACCCGGCGTTTGGCTTTGGTGTCAATACCGATTAAACGTACATACTCACCTGGATGGCTTTCTATACATTCTTCCAAGGCAGAGATTACTTGATTGGTGGAAGTTGCATCAATTGGCTTGCAACTAGTCCAGGAACCAGTACGGAAGCGGCGCTCATCTACGTGTTCTACGCCAATTTTGTAACCACTTGCCAAAAGTTGACGGATTTGGTCTAGAGTTTCGCCATTGACTTTGCCACTGCCAGAACTGCTACCGTTACCATTACCATTGCTGTAGCTGCCATTGCTATGACTACTATTAGGAGCTTTAAAACTGGTAGCTGGTTTAGCATCACCATCGGGGCGTTGGATGATGGTTTCTAACACCCGTCGTCTACCTTTGTCAATCCCAAACAGTCGGACATACTCGCCGCTATGGTCTGTTACACAGCTTTCTAATGCTGCGATCGCTTCACCAAGGGATCTCGGTTCAATTGGTTGGCAGCTAGTCCAAGAACCCGTGCGGAACCGTCTTTGGTCTACGTGTTCTGTACCAATCTTATATCCTTGTTCCAATAGATAGCGTAACTGCTCTATTGTTTCTGCACCCAAGCTATTGCTCGCCACTTCACTACTCCTTTCCAACTCTAAAACAGTAATACCACTACCTGTATAAGATTTAGCGTTCTCATCCCGAATGGGTGCTATACATTTGCTATCCGCAGCACAAAGATAACCAGCCCGTAGCGCCTGATTAATCCCAACCACATGATGAGCAAATTCCTTATCCTGATCTTGCACATCTGGCAAGCGGTCAGCTTGCTGCTGGCTAGTAATTATCGCTCCCGAAGGCACATACTTCCCTGGGGGAATTTCTACGTCTTGAATCAAAGCGTGCATCATCACGATGCAACCTGCGCCTACCCTGGCATTAAACACTGTAGAGCGAAAGCCAATGAAGGAATTGTCCCCTACATAAGCTGGCCCATGAATTAAAGCCATGTGGGTAATGCAAGTATTTTTACCTACCCATACCGAGTATTTCTCTTGGTCATCGCCAATTACTCGACCTTGCTCTAACCCATGAATAACTACACCATCTTGAATATTGGTGTTTTCACCAAGATAAAAAGGTGTGCCTTCATCCGCTCTAATCGTAGTCCCCGGAGCAACGATTACATTTGCACCTATTCGTACATCCCCAATCACATTGGAGAATGAGTGTACAAAAGCAGTTTGATGGATTTTGGGTTCAGCTAAATTCCTTGACCACGGAGTTGGGGGTGCTGCCGTGCTGCGGACTGCCATTGCGAGATTCCTCCTATATTGTCATTAGTCATTTGTTTGTTGTCATTTGTCCTTTGTTATTCACTAATGACTAATGACCAATGACTAATGACTAACGATATTGATCTTTTTTGCTGTAAATGAGGCGATCTTCAACGTAAATAGTATCTATGATCGCCACCACTGCTGCATCTAATGGACGCTGTTCGTTGCCAACAACTTGACGAGCGGCACTACCACGAGTGATGAGTACCCACTCATCTACTCCTGCTCCCACAATATCTGCTGCTACTTCATACTCTGGTAGGATATTGCCGTTTTCATCTACTAATTGTAACAACAGTAGTTTCACACCTCTGAGAGTTGGATCTTTTTGGGTGCTAACTACTGTGCCGCGAACTTTGGCAATTTGCATTACAAATTACGGTCTTCTACCGAAAGGACGAATTGCGTTCACATTTTCCCGGAATTGCTCTACGTCTTCTGTATAACGAATTGGTAGGACGTATTCCAAGTTTTCGTGAGGACGAGCAATGATGTGAGTCGAAAGCACTTGTCCGCCGTTGACTCGCTTCACTGATTCAACACCTGCGGCTACGGAAGCTTGCACTTCTGATACGTCACCCCGAACAATTACGGTAACTCGACCGCTACCGATTTTTTCATAACCGACTAGAGTCACACGAGCCGCTTTCACCATCGCATCAGCAGCTTCCACTACTGCTGGAAAGCCCAGCGTTTCAACCATTCCCACTGCAATTGACATTAGTTTTAATCCCTATTTAAAGTTTTTAGCTTTGGACAAAAGTGAGGCTCAAAAAGGTAAAGAGCGTTAATTACTTTTTTTAAACAGTTTTTAGGTACGGAACTGTTCTACAGCTTCTGTGTAACGAATCGGCAAGACGTATTCCAGGTTCTCGTGAGGACGAGCAATGATGTGAGTAGATAATACTTCACCACCAAAGACTCTTTTCGCCGCTTCAACCCCAGCAGCAACAGAAGCTTGCACTTCCGATACATCTCCCCGAACTATCACGGTGACGCGAGCGCTACCAATTTTTTCATAACCTACTAAGGTGACACGGGCAGCTTTCACCATCGCATCAGCAGCTTCTACCACTGCCGGAAAGCCCTTCGTTTCAATCATTCCAACTGCAATTGGCATCGCAGAACTCCTACAAAATTAATGCAATCTGTACTGTCGTTTGAATTTTTTGACGGGGAGAGCCTGATCTTATAGCTAAGAAAACACTTCCAAATTAAGCATAGGAAAGCTTGGCGTTCCTGGCAATACAAATTACTATAATAGTTTATGATAAGAAAGTTTTAAAAAACTTAACAAAAATTCATCCAGGCTTTTGAGCAATTAAAGTTTACTGAATTACTTGAGCAGCCACTTATGCTTTATAATTTCTTTATCACATTTAGAAAACGACATTCATAACCAAGGCTAATTCTATCTAGCGAGGTAGGAGCGGCGGCTGTATCTTTTACTGTATCTATCTTTTCTGATATTTTGCCATGTGTACAACGACTTAGGTAAAAAGTATATAATTTTTTCAAATGTATCGTATAAAGTACTCTGCTTCAAGTAGAAATACAAATGTAAAAACAGAGGTAAGGTTAAGGCGAGTAAATACTTTTACGTATGTAAAGTTATATTTTACCGAAGTTTAGTAGGGGAAGGCGAAGTAAAAATACTTTCGATAATTTACTTCAAAGAATAATAAAAAAATGTTGATGTTTTCCTAAATTAATCTTTTAAATAAATAATGTTTGGAAAGATTTTTTAAAATAAAGGCTGAGTCATCAAGGTAAATTTAAATGGATCAATTTCTATTTTCAACAAGTTGGTTTTTGCCTTTATATAGCTTATTAGGCGCAGTTTTGACGTTGCCCTGGGGAATAGGAATAATTCGGCGAACAGGGCCAAGACCTGCGGCATACATCAACTTTTTGACAACTGTTGTGGCTTTTGTCCATAGTCTGTTTGTGTTTAAAAATATCTGGGATAGAGAACCAGAAAAGTTACTGGTGCCCTGGTTTAAAGCTGCTGATTTAGACTTATCTTTTACCTTGGAACTCTCAGCAGTCAGCATTGGGGCAACAGTTTTAATTACAGGTTTAAGCTTACTGGCACAAGTTTACGCTCTGGGTTATATGGAGAAAGACTGGTCGCTGGCACGTTTTTTTGCGCTGCTGGGATTTTTTGAAGCAGCGTTGAGTGGTTTAGCAATCAGTGATTCTTTGTTTCTTAGCTATACCCTTTTAGAAGTTCTGACGCTTTCAACTTACTTGCTAGTGGGATTCTGGTATGCTCAACCTCTAGTAGTTACGGCGGCGCGAGATGCGTTTTGGACTAAACGGGTAGGAGACTTGTTGCTGCTGATGGCTGTGGTGACGCTTTCCACCTTAGCGGGGAGTTTGAACTTTTCGGATTTATATGAGTGGGCGCAAACAGCTAATTTAAGCCCAGTGACATCAACATTGCTGGGTTTGGCTTTAATTGCTGGGCCTGCGGGTAAATGTGCCCAATTTCCCCTGCACCTCTGGTTAGATGAGGCGATGGAAGGGCCAAACCCAGCTTCGGTAATGCGAAACTCGCTGGTAGTCGCTGGTGGCGCATATTTACTGTATAAATTTCAACCATTGTTAGCACTGTCGCCAGTTGCCTTAAATGCCTTGGTAATCATGGGTACGGTGACAGCTATTGGGGCAACATTAGTATCTATAGCTCAAATTGACATTAAACGATCGCTATCTCATTCCACCAGTGCATACATGGGATTAGTGTTTCTGGCGGTGGGGTTACAGCAAGGGGGTGTAGCCTTGATGTTGCTGTTAACTCATGCGATCGCTAAAGCATTATTATTTATGAGTTCCGGTTCAGTCATCTTAACTACCCAAAGCCAAGACCTAACAGAAATGGGCGGACTGTGGTCGCGGATGCCAGCTACCACCACCGCCTTTATTGTCGGTTCGGCGGGGATGGTGACAGTGCTACCACTGGGAGGCTTCTGGGCAATGTTAGCATGGGCTGACGGTTTCGTTAATATTAGCCCTTGGGTGATTGGGGTTTTATTATTAGTCAATTGCTTGACAGCATTAAACTTAACTAGAGTTTTCAGATTAGTCTTCTGGGGGAAACCACAACAAAAAACCCGTCGCACGCCAGAAGTTGGTTGGCAAATGGCCTTCCCGATGGTTACTCTCACAGTCTTGACTCTGCTTTTGCCTTTGATGTTACAGCAATGGTACTTACTACCAAATTGGGAAAGTATTAATTGGTTGGTGGCATTAGCATTGTTTACTTCTACAGTCCTGGGAATAGTTGCAGGGTCTACAGTTTATCTGCACAAAGCTTGGTCAAGATCCAGATTTTTGGCGTGGAGATTTGTGCAAGACTTATTAGGTTATGATTTTTATATTGACCGAGTTTATCTCCTAACGGTAGTGAGCGCAGTCGCACTACTATCTAGAGTTTCTGCTTGGAGCGATCGCTATTTAGTTGATGGTTTAGTAAACTTGGTTGGGTTTGCGACAATTCTGGGCGGACAAACTTTAAAGTACAGCATTTCTGGGCAATCTCAGGGCTATATGTTGACCATCCTCGCAGTTGTCAGCGTCCTGGTTTTCTTCATCGGCTGGTCATCGGGTTTACTAGATAAATTGCCTTTTTAAAGAGGTTGGCACAAATAAATTTAATTAGTGGGGGTTGTGATTTGTCATTAGGAAAACTCTTCCCAATTCCCCATTACCCATTCCCAATTCCCCATTCTCCACTTGCTTATGCTTAGTGTTTTAATTCTAGTGCCGTTAATCGGTGCGGCTTTAATTGGTTTCTCGCCCTCTGGCATCAATGGGAAATTTGCCCGTGGGGTAGCTTTAGTGTTTGCCACTATCGCTTTCTTGTGGACAATCGTATTATTAATTCAGTTCCATCCAGGCGAAATCACTCAACAATTTGCCGAGTCTGTCCCTTGGATAGATGTCTTAGGTTTAAACTATAACCTGGGAATCGATGGTTTATCTTTGCCACTGCTGGTTTTGAATGGACTTTTAACTTCTATTGCCATCTACAGCAGCGATGAATCTCTACAGCGTCCTAAATTTTATTACTCTTTGATCCTATTATTAAGCGCTGGGGTAACTGGAGCTTTTCTGGCACAGGATTTACTGTTATTTGTCCTGTTTTACGAATTGGAACTAATTCCTCTGTATCTATTGATAGCTATTTGGGGTGGGGAAAAGCGGGGTTATGCGGCGACAAAATTTCTCATTTATACCGCCGTTTCGGGAATCTTGATTTTAGCAAGTTTCCTCGGCATGGTTTGGCTGAGTGGTTCCTCTAACTTTGCACTAGCAACCTTAAACACTACGACTTTACCTTTAGCGACACAGCTTTTACTGCTAGCGGGGATTTTGATCGGTTTCGGGATTAAAATTCCCTTAGTTCCCTTCCATACTTGGTTGCCAGATGCTCACGTTGAAGCTTCCACACCCATTTCCGTACTATTGGCTGGGGTGCTGTTGAAGTTGGGAACCTACGGATTACTGCGGTTTGGCATGAACTTGTTACCAGAAGCTTGGGCTTATGTGGCTCCTTGGTTAGCGACTTGGGCAGTAGTGAGTGTACTGTATGGTGCATCCTGCGCGATCGCTCAAACCGATATGAAAAAAATGGTAGCATACAGTTCTATTGGACACATGGGCTATGTGCTGTTAGCGACGGCTGCGGCGACACCATTAAGCGTATTAGGTGCTGTTATGCAGATGATTAGCCACGGATTGATTTCCGCCATGCTGTTTTTGCTGGTAGGGGTTGTGTATGACAAAGCCGGAAGCCGAGATTTAGATGTTCTCCAAGGATTGCTGAACCCAGAACGAGGTATGCCCGTAATTGGTAGCCTAATGGTTTTGGGAGTGATGGCCAGCGCTGGGATACCAGGAATGGTCGGGTTTATTTCCGAATTCATCATTTTTCGGGGCAGTTTCCCAATTTTTCCAGTCCAAACGCTACTATCAATGCTTGGTACTGGTTTAACTGCGGTTTACTTTTTGATCCTCCTCGACCGTGCCTTTTTTGGTCGCTTGTCTGCACAAGTTACTAACTTACCACGTGTGTATTGGAGCGATCGCATCCCAGCTGCAATTTTAGCTGTGCTGATTGTGATTTTCGGCATTCAACCCGCTTGGTTAGCACGCTGGACTGAACCAACAATTACAGCAATGGTGAATAGCCAAAACGTAGTATTAGCAGTGTCCTTGGATAAAGCAATGGGGAATGGGGATTAGGGATTAGGGACTGGGGATTAGGGACTGGGGATGAGGGAAGATTTTTCCTAATACGTAATACACGATTCCCAATACTAATACCCAGTACCCAGTACCCAGTACCCAATATCCCAATCCCTATACTTTTTGGAGAGATGGTAATGGTAACTATTAAAAAGAAAGCGGTTCATAATCCTTTAGCTGAGTATATTGAACGTCTGCAAAAAGGAGGAGCATTACTCCCTGATAGTCCAGAAAATGTACTAGAAGTTGTTGGTATTCTTAAAAGCTATGGTGTAGTTTTAGATGCCTACTCAAAAAATCTTAACTATATTGCCGAGCATCAGTTTCTAAAATTTTTCCCATTTTTTAAATATTTTAATGGAGAAGTTTCTTTTCAAAAATTACTCCGTCACTGGTGGCATGACCGCATTAATTTTGAGTATGCCGAGTATTGCATGAAAGGCATGATGTGGCACGGTGGCGGTGGACTAGATACCTATTTAGATACAACAGAATTTAAAGAAAGAGCGCAAGCCGTTATTGCCGCAAAATTTAAAAATAATCCCTTAGTTCCCGGTATTAACCAGCTATTTCCAGATTTCTTAACAGAATACTTGCGTGTCTCTGCTTACTACACAGGTTTAGGTCAATTCTGGCGAGTAATGGCTGATATGTTCCTTAGCTTATCAGACCGTTACGACCAAGGCGAAATTAAATCGATTCCCCAGGTTGTAGACCACATTAAAACAGCGTTAGTGGCAAATGCGTCAAACCCAATTACCTACGCCGTCAAAATTCGAGGTGAGGTCTATGAAATCATTCCTAAAAGCGTTGGTTTGACCTTCTTAGCAGATACAGCAATACCTTATGTAGAAGCAGTCTTCTTTCGGGGAACTCCTTTCCACGGTACAGTTTCATACAACGCCCAAGGATATCAAATTCCCCCAGATCAAACCCGATTTCAGTATGGCGCATTGTATGCCGATCCTTTACCCATCGGCGGCGCGGGTATTCCTCCCACCTTGTTGATGCAAGATATGCGTCATTATCTCCCAGAGTATTTGCACGAAATTTATCGTCGCAGTCTTCGGGGTGAAGATGATTTGCGGGTACAAATTTGCATGAGTTTCCAAAAATCGATGTTTTGTGTTACCACAGCAACGATTTTGGGATTGATGCCTCATCCTTTGGACACTAAAGACCCAAATGAAGAGAAAAATAATCGAGTTTATTTAGAGAAGTGGATGAGTCGGTTAGAAACTTCGCAGTTGCTGAATGTGAATAAATAGGTAAAGATTAGGCTTCTGGTTCAATGCCGAGCGATCGCAATTGAGCAGTCAAGCGATCGGCTCTTTCGTCACCAGTCAACAACAAATTACCTTGCAAATCCCACCAGCGTAGCCAAGGTAATTCCATATTGTGATATTGTCCCTGCCAAAGACCTAACTCAACTCCTAAAGGTTGTATAGGATAATGCCCGCGTTCATTTGCTGTTAATAACTGATATTGTCCACCAATTAATTCATAAACTTCTACACTGGGTTTATTAACTTCATAAATGCCGTAGAAGGGAGGACGAATTACCTGCTCATAAATCCAAAATTTCCCCTTCCAAGGAGTTTTATCTCGTTCCTGACTACCATCCCCAGAAACAAATTCTAATGCAATCAATGGGGCAATAAATTCTCGCCATAATACATAAGACCTGCGTGTTTGTCCATCCAGAGTAGGTGGTACATTCCCTACATAAAACCAGTCTGGTGCTTCTGCACCTTTTTCTGGGGGGTCAGTGATGCGCCAGTAGATACCACTATCTTGACCAATACAGTATTGCCCATCAGGATGACGTTTTTGCAATATCGGTTTAATCGAGTCCGTTAGTAGAATGCTTTGGGGATGTTCCTGAAAGTTTTTCACGAAAGTACCATCAGACTCTGGTAGCTGCGTATGGTCTGGGAACGGTGTGAGGGCGGTGGATGGATCGGTTGCAGAGGTCATAAGACTACCTTTGCAGGAGTAAGGGTTGTTTTTTAGTTTAGCAAGGGTAGACGATCGCTTTTTATAATTAGGCTTTAAAATTATTGGATTTTTGGCCCGATGTACCCAATAATGATTTGGCCAGTCCCTAATTCTGTAGAAAAATGAAGCCGCCAAGCTCCAGCACCAGTCATTCTTAAGTGTAAACTGAATATACGATACACATCATCAGGACACTTAAAGGTTAGTTTATCCTTTAAACTTTGAAGCCTAGAGTCACTTTCTGGAGTAACTTTACTGGCAACAAGGTCTAAATCGAAATCTCCATCTTTCCAAGTTTTACAATAGTTCTCTAGCTCAAACAACTTTCTGACAATTTGTCGTAACATCGGGCTACCCTTGCCAAGGCTTTGTATTTGTTGACCGACACTTTCACAAAAGCTGAGAGAGGGAAATAAATCTTTTTTGCGTTGCTACAAATTACAACCATCACGAACCCCCGTTTTCAGACGTTCCTGTATCCAAGAAAGATTTTCCTTTACGTTCTTTATGGTACTAGCATGAGTAACTGTGACTGTATCTAAATTCAAATTATCATCTTCAAGCCAAGTATATTCTAGTGAAATACTATTAAATTCCCATTTTTGCTCTGAGTTTATGCTTAATGCTAACGATTCAAGTAGATAGGCAATTCCCAAACCTTCGCTTTTTTCTCCTTCATAGAGAAAATCTGAGAGTATATTTTTATTTTCAATATCTGAATCTTGAATATCTGCTAGAAAAGGTGTCTTTGCTGCTGTCAAAATAAATCGTATATCGTCTCTATTTACAGTTTGATCTACTAACCAGTTAGATAACAAATAATTATCTGCTAATACAGTACTGTAGAATTCATGATGAGTGCGAATTATTGGCTTAACACCTAACTCTGCTGCTTCGCGTGCGGTCAGAATTAATTCTGACATTCTTTTTTTGGCCATCTGAATATCATTAGCAGCAACTCGCAAAGATAACTCATTCAATACCATTTCCAAGTCCATCTGCTAGGCATCCCTTGGCTTAAGTAAAGTTATTAAATCTTTTTCCCATTCATCAAAAAATCCATCAGGCCAATAATCAATTCTGCCATTAGGATCAATTTTTGGTGATATTACCTCTGTCAAAGCCTGTCCTTGTTTTTCTTGTCGCTGAAAGTAGTGTAATTGCACATCTTCGGGATTAAGTTTGCCGCCATGAACTGCAAGCCGAATTCCGTTTAAAATATGATCGCTATGAGTTTCTATCACCACTTGCACACCACAACTAGCAGCCAGTGCTAACAACTCACCCATTTTGGCTTGTCCTTTAGGATGAAGATGTGCCTCTGGATTTTCAATTAAAATCAGTGTACCTGGAGGGGATGCAAGTACAGCTACAATAATTGGCAAGGTGTAAGTAATTCCAAATCCAACATTAGTATTACGGTATCTGCTACTTACATATTTTCCCATTTCAAATGAGTATTGCAAACTCATTAAATCAATGCCTGGAATTGGGTTGACATGAATTCTTGTACCAGGGCTGATTTCTCCCATCCATGCCTCCACTTGATCCTTCAAAGATAGCGACTCTGCTTTTGGATGGCTTAATTTGCTTACTTCACCTTGTTTGGGGCGTTCAAAAGCTTTAGCAAATGTTTGTGAACCTATTTGCTTAAGTCCAACTGTATTTATGTTCGATTTACCAAAAACGGTAAGGAAATGTGCTGTATATTCACCTCTAGTACCAATTTGAAAATGTTGATGTACTAAATCCTCTGACATTTCAAAGACATTCCGAGGGCCAAGCCGTTCTGCTTGCAGATAGTGAAAGTAATCTCCAAACAGGCTAAATTCATGTATTTCTCTCGTTATTGGTGCAGTATCGCTGCGGAGAACATCTGCTTGTCTATCATATCTAAAGCGCCATGTCCATGTTTTTCTTTTTTGAGAATCTACTACAAGTTCAAAACTAATAATTTCTTCCTTGGCTTCCTCAAATAAAGCATCTTTAGCCGTACCAATACGCACTAAATCACCATTTAGAGCTAGATTTTTTGTTTGCAAAAGTCTCTGTTGATAAGACTGGCGTAATAGAAGTAATGACTGTAATACTGAAGATTTACCCATACCATTAAGTCCAGATAATAGAGTTAGTGATCTAAACTCTAGTAACTGATTTTCAAAGGGTTTAAAATTCTTTATATGTAGTGAATGTATCATGATAATACTGATTTTATAACTTGTTCTATCTCATTCAATCTGTGTAATACAGTCTTAAGGGTTCCCGTACTCCTGTAGATAGTAGTATTAAATTTTCCCTCATTAGTCAAATCTATTATTTTTTGTTTTATAATTTCTTTTCTTTCTTTAAGAATCTCAATTTCTTGAGCATTAAGTTTATATAAATTAACTGACCAAGCTTCAAACAATGCCTTGTTGATGGGATAACGTTTTGCTCCTTTTTTCATTTTCCGAAAAGCATCTTTACCAAATACCTCAAATGCTAAATTCATTAAATTTATAAAATCATTAGTTATTATTTTTATTTCTTCATCTGACATGAGATTTATATATGCCATAGCTTGATCTAATATTTTTTTAAAGCTTGTATTTCTTTGAAATAATTCTTGATTTTTTATCATAAACACTAAAACTCTAAGTATGCACTCTCGATCAGCCATTCTATCTGATTTTATTCCTTTGTCAGTGTCAATAGCTTTTTTAAATTCAGGTGCTACAGCTAAATCCTCTAATAACTTTGTTGCTTTACCTTGATTTAAAGCATGACGAATTTCCTGGGTTGATAGAGATAAAGCACTGGTATTAATCCGCTCAAAAATAGCCTGTTTAAATTCACTATCTGTACCCGGTTCGAGAAAAATAACTGTGACAAGAGTTTCTTCTATACGACGTTGATAATTACGTGGAATTTCGTCATATATCTTGCCGTTAAATAGAGTAAATGATTCTAGTCCAGTTAGCTTAAGTTTTTTATCTATCACAAACTCTTTTAAAGTGGTTAGCCTTTGTAAACCATCTATCACTAACCATTTTTCTTCATTAGTTGCATCAATATAGAATGCTGGTATAGGAATACGAAGTAAAATCGACTCAATAAGCCTACTTTGAGCAATTTTATTCCAAACGAATTTTCGTTGGAATTCAGGAGATAATTCAATTTCATTATTCTTAATTCTAACCATTAAGTAGTCAATACTAATCTGTCTAGTTTCAACCCTAATTTTAGTAGGATCAAAGGGTTCACTTATGTCTTCTTCTTCTTCTTCTATTGTAATCTCATCCTCTTCTCCATCTTCTTGTGTTGTAATATCATCATTTTCTATTTTTGCTTCTTCTTTAAATAATTCAGAGTTAAGGTGGTTCAAATTTGTCATGGCACATACTCCTTAGCCTGAAAAAATAGTTACTAGTAATTGATAGTTTATCTGGATGACTTACCTTGATCGTACTACCTTATAAGTTGTAATCAACATAAATGATCGCCCTCCTAATAGCTATAAATACCAAAGCAGCCAGAGTAGACCAGCTGCTTTAGAAAATATGATCGCGTGTTTACTTGGCTACCACCAAATTAACTAGTGTAGTCCCCGTTAAATCTCCAATGGGCGCGATCGCCTCCAGTAACATCAGAGCGATCGCACCCTTAAACCAAATACTTAAACTTCCGGTTCAACGCCGAGCGATCGCAATTGAGCAGTCAAGCGATCGGCTCTTTGGCTTTCCTGTTCGGCTCTTTCGTCACCAGTTAACAACAAATTACCTTGCAAATCCCACCAACGCAACCAGGGTAATTGGACATTTTGATAAACTTCATGCCAAATACCTAACTCAATTCCCAAAGGAGCAATAGTATAATGTCCCCGCTCATTTGCTGTTAATAACTGATATTTTCCTCCAATTAATTCATAAACTTCTACACTGGCTTTGTTCATTTCATAAATGCCATAATAAGCCGGATGAATTACTTGCTCGTAAATCCAAAATTTGCCTTGAAAAGGGGTTTTGTCTCGCTCCTCATTACCATCCCCAGAGACAAATTCTAAAGCAATCAAAGGGGCAATAAATTCTCGCCACAGTACATAAGACCTCCGCGTTTGTCCATCGAGCAAGGGCGGTACATTTGGTACATAAAACCAATCTGGTGCTTCTGCGCCTTTTTCTAGGGGGTCTGTCAACCGCCAGTAAATACCTAAGTCCTGACCTATACAATATTCACCTTCAGGGTGTAATTGAGTCAGTCAGTAAAATGCTTTGGGGATGCTCTTGCCAATTTTTCACGAAAGTACCATTAGACTCTGGTAGCTGAGTATGGTCTGGGAAAGGAGTGAGGGTGGTGGATGGATCGGTTGCAGAGGTCATAAAACTACCTTTGCAGGAGTAAGGGTTGTTTTTAAGTTTAGCTTGCTATTAAACTTCTGGTTCAATGCCGAGCGATCGCAATTGAGCAGTCAAGCGATCGGCTCTTTGGCGTTCTAATTCCGCCCTTTGGCTTTCTAATTCCGCCCTTTGGCTTTCTAATTCCGCCCTTTGGCTTTCCTGTTCGGCTCTTTCGTCACCACTCAACAACAAATTACCTTGCAAATCCCACCAGCGCAACCAAGGTAATTCTGCATTCTGATAAACTCCTTGCCAAATACCTAACTCAACTCCCAAAGGCGCAATGGGATAATGTCCCCGTTCATTTGCTGGTAAAAGTTGATATTGGCTTTCAATAATGTGGTACATTTCCACACTGGCTTTATTCACTTCATAAATGCCATAAAAAGCCGGATGAATCACTTGCTCATAAATCCAAAATTTGCCCTTCCAAGGAGTTTTGTCTCGCTCTTCACTACCATCCCCGGAGACAAATTCCAATACAATTAAAGGAGCAATGTGTTCTTGCCAAAGCACATAAGAACGGCGCATTTGCCCATTCAGTGTAGGCGGTACATTCGGGACATAGAACCAATCGGGAGCTTCTGCACCTCGTTCTGGCGGGTCAGTAATGCGCCAGTAGATGCCACTATCTTGACCTATGCAATATTGCCCGTCAGGATGACGTTTTTGCAATACTGGTTTAATGGACTCCGTTATTAGAATGCTTTGGGGATGTTCCTGGAAGTTTTTCACGAAGGTGCCATCAGACTCTGGAAGTTGAGTGTGGTCTGGAAGTGTAGTACTAGTAGCTGGATTTGTTGCAGTCATAGGGCTACCCTCGCGTTTTTCGTGAGGTTTGTTATTTAGTCTACCAAAGGTAAGCACAAACAGAAATTTGAAAAAACTAAGTATTCTAGTCTGCGGGAACACTTAATAGCGATCGCTAAACGATAATCTCAAAGTACGC
The DNA here is from genome assembly GCF_002245975.1 of Nostoc sp. 'Peltigera membranacea cyanobiont' 213. Classification (NCBI taxonomy): domain Bacteria; kingdom Bacillati; phylum Cyanobacteriota; class Cyanophyceae; order Nostocales; family Nostocaceae; genus Nostoc; species Nostoc sp. 'Peltigera membranacea cyanobiont' 213. Next base: position 27,011 of record NZ_NOLI01000004.1, read on the forward strand.
GTAGTAAGCTGGGAATGCTTTCAATCGCTGACAAATTCCGAATTTCTGCCAAAGCTTGCCGAAAGTTCCCCTCCCGCACATCATGGGTAACAACCACAATCTCTGCTAGTTCGCCTTGAAAGCCAGTTTGAACAATTGACTCTAAGCTAACGCCATAGTTACCAAAGCAAGTTCCCAATTTACCAATAACTCCAGGTTGATCGTTTGTGAGGAAACGGGCATAAAACCGAGTTATCAGTTCTGCCATCGGCGCAATTTGGCAATATTCTTGATGTCCACAAGTTAATAATGGATTTGCAACTGCTGTATTGGTTTTGAGGACAGCAACTAAATTCAAGATATCTGATGTCACAGCACTGGCGGTTGCACCAGCACCAGCACCGGGGCCAAAAAACATTACCTGGCCGATGGGTTCTCCTTCCACAAGGATGGCATTGTAAACGCCGTTGATGCTAGCCAAAGGGTGGGCTTGGGGCACGAAAGTAGGATGAACTCTGACGGAGAGGGGAGATGAGGGAGTATCACGTTTAGCGATCGCTAACAATTTAATCACAAATCCCAATTTTTCGGCGTAGGCAATATCTGTTTTGCTAACTTGCCGAATCCCCTCAGTATAAACGTCTTGTAAGTTGATGCGTCCACCAAAGCTTAATGATGCCAGGATGGCAATTTTATCTGCTGCATCTAAGCCATCAACATCAGCTGTCGGGTCAGCCTCCGCATAACCCAAGCGCTGGGCATCAGCCAAGACATCGTTGAAGTTGCTGCCTTCTGTTTGCATCCGCGTCAGGATGTAATTAGTTGTACCGTTCACGATGCCTGTGACAGTGTGAATCCGGTTAACACTTAAAGACTGTTTCAGGGGTTGAATCACCGGAATCCCACCACCCACAGCAGCTTCTAGCATCACATATACGCCTGCTTGATTGGCTGTTGTGAAAATTTCTGCCCCAAAGCGGGCGATCGCGGCTTTATTGGCGGTGACTACATGCTTGCCATTACTTAAAGCTTTGAGGATGAGCGATCGCGCCGGCTCCAGTCCGCCCATCACTTCGACAACTATATCTACCGCCGGATCGTTGACAATAGCTTCTAAATCTGTAGTTAAAACTTCCGTAGATAATTCTACTGCCCGGGGTTTATCTAGCGATCGGACTCCCACCCGATAGATTTCTATCTCTTGCAACAAAGGGTGACGACCAACCTTATCTTGCAACAACTGCACTGTTCCCGTTCCCACGGTGCCTAGTCCCAGTATTCCTAGTTTCACACCCACAATTTCTGCACCCAATTTCACAAATAACAATTGTAGGTAGAGCGTTTGCCCTACCTACTGATTATCCTGCTTCTTTTGTCATTTGTCCTTCGTCTTTTGTCATTTGTCCTTTGTCATTGGTATTTACAAATGACTAATGACTAATGACCAATGACTAATGACTAACTTTAGTAAGTTTCTACGTGCCAGCGACCAGCTTTCTTGATTTCCTTCTGGTAAACACTCCAGGTTACGCCTTCCTTAGCAGCAGCAGCAGTTAAAGCTGCATCAATACCTTCTTCCATACCACGCAAACCGCAGATGTAGGTGTGGGTTTTTTCATTTTTAATCAACTGCCACAATTCATCAGCATGTTCTGCTACGCGGTCTTGAATATACATTCTACCGCCTTGGGGATTTTTCTGTTCGCGGCTGATGGCAGCAGTGAGGCGGAAGTTATCAGGATATTTTTGTTGAATTTCTTCCAGTTCTTCCTTATATAACAGGTTTGGAGTTGTCGGCACACCAAATATTAGCCAAGAGAATCCTTTAAATTCGTATTCTGGGTTAGCGGCTCTTTCCGCATCTTTAAACTGTCGCCACAGATAAGCCCGCATCGGCGCAATACCTGTTCCGGTTGCCATCATGATCACATTAGCTTCAGGATCTTGGGGTAACAACATTTCCTTACCCACTGGCCCTGTAATTTTCACATCTTCCCCTGGCTTGAGGAAACACAGGTGTGTAGAGCAAACACCGTAAACTGTTTCGCTAGTTTCTGGGTGCTTATACTCCAACTGACGAACACACAGTGATACTGTCTTATCATCTAGATCATCGCCATGACGAGTTGAGGCGATAGAATATAGCCTGAGTTTTTCCGGTTTACCGTTCTTATCTACTCCTGGTGGAATAATCCCAATACTTTGACCTTCTAGATACTTCAAATCACTACCAGATAGGTCAAATTTCAGGTGTTGAACAATACCAATACCACCTTCTTGGACTAGTGGTTCATTAGATACTACCTTGCCAATAAACGGAGCATTGGGACGGTAAGTGTTAACAGGAACGTCACCGTGGTCTTTTTTGGCTTTCGCTTGAGTCATGGTGTTGCCTTTCTTGTCCTTGTTCTTGAGCTGTTCTTCAGCTGGTGGTTTAGCAAAACCTTTGGTTTCACTATGAGTATTTACAGGTGTGGCTTTACCATTCCCTTCAGTGTTAGCAGTTTTCTCAGATGTAACTAACTCGCTGACTTCGCTTGTAGCATTCCCAAGTGAGGCTTTAGCATTAACTGGCTGTAGAGCAGTTACAGGCTGGATACTAACAATTGTGCCGCCTAGACGAGTGATACGTCGCATTTCTTGATTCATGCGGTTGTAAGGCACTCTGATGAACACACTGCCACTTTTACGAATTGGGTAGGTGGTTTGATCGGTTTCTTCTCCCTGACGCAAACCCACCACTTCATAAACGAAGACGCGGCTACCTAATTCTATGTTGGCAGCACCCTCAACAGCACCTTGATTGTACATTCGTTCTACCACTCCGATAATTTACTTAACCGTTTTTCAAAAAAAAACAATTCCCCTACCTTACCAGCTTTAGTTTACCGGATTTTCGTTTCACAAAACTGGCTCTGAAGGAAAAACGGCATCATTAAATTAATGCCTTGCTAAGTACACTCACCAAAGACATGCAGGCATAGCAAAAAACACACCTGTTCACCTTCTAAGGTAAAGGATAAGTCTTGTGGAGAATGTTAATAATGAGTCAATTTAATCTTTTTTTTGTTAACTACCATCTGCATCAGCGAGATAGTTTTTTACCTGACTACCCAACAACTAACTCACGATAGCAGATATTCATAAGGAGGACTAGTTTGATTGGTGGAAGCTAACGCTCAGTTTACCGCCAAAATTTGCCGTTGTGCTTGCCTACTTCAAGGGCTTAAATCGGAGAATGTCAATCTCGGAAGATTTTCTGAAAATTGGTTTTACTTCACAAAATCTACTGCTTTCTCGAAATGTTGTTAGCTATATTTATGGTCTGTCTATGGATAATTACATGAGTAGGACAATTTCAGCTACAAACATAATCGCGATCTAAGCAGATGTAATCAGTTTTACTTGATGAGAAAAATCTGTCAACCTCTATATCAGGAATTTGCTATAAACCAACGCTTCTATTTGAGCCTATCCATAACTTTACAGCCAATAATTTGACTAATGCAAGTTGTTGGCTCATTCGTTGGATAGATTTTTGCTTTGAATATCTTAAGCATTGTCAAACTGGAATTACAATTTAAGAACATCAATAAAATTGCTGCGATCTTAAATTATACCTTATAAACTTAGATTTGTAGAGTCATAAGTAGCAGAATGACAGAGGTGCAATACTCATGAGCAGTGTTGATCCCCATTTTTAAATTAACAACTAAATCACCAAAAAATGATTCATGAACCACGCTAATTCTTCTTGACAGCAATCTTGTATGGGATACCTCCTTCTGTTAAAATCAAATATACCACTAGGATTAAATACTTACCGGCACCAACATTCAGGCTAGTCCGACGAGTAGCAACTTAATTACTTTGTTGTTTACCCGCTTGGTGTCTTATAGATGTGCTAGGTAGCAAGAACGCAGGATAAACCAAAGGGGTAAACTCCTGGCTTCGGAATCTGCTGTGTGAAAAAATATTGACACAATTTTAGTATTTTAGAGGGGATTTATGACAAGTAAGCCGGAACGCGTGGTACTGATTGGAGTAGCCGGAGACTCTGGGTGCGGGAAATCTACGTTTTTGCGTCGTTTGATAGATTTGTTTGGTGAAGACTTAATGACAGTCATCTGCTTGGATGATTATCACTCCTTAGATCGCAAACAGCGTAAAGAAACTGGGATAACTGCATTAGATCCTAGGGCGAACAATTTTGACCTGATGTATGAGCAAATTAAAGCGCTCAAAAGTGGTCAAGGGATTGATAAGCCGATTTACAACCATGAAACTGGCTTGCTCGATCCGCCAGAGCGGATCGAGCCGAATCGCATTATAGTTGTTGAAGGACTGCATCCTTTATATGATGAGCGGGTGCGATCGCTAATTGACTTCAGTGTTTATTTTGACATTAGTGATGAAGTTAAAATTGCCTGGAAAATCCAGCGAGATATGGCTGAACGCGGTCATCGCTACGAAGATGTCTTAGCGCAAATCAATTCCCGCAAACCTGACTTTGAAAAGTTTATCGAACCACAAAGAGAATTTGCCGATGTAGTTCTCCAAGTATTACCCACAAACTTGATCAAAAACGACACCGAGCGCAGAGTCTTACGGGTACGGATGCTTCAACGAGAAGGGAAGGAAGGCTTTGAACCAACCTACCTATTTGATGAAGGGTCAACAATTAATTGGACTCCTTGTGGACGTAAGCTGACCTGTTCTTACCCTGGTATGCAACTATACTATGGTTCGGATGTTTATTACGGTCGCTATGTCTCAGTGCTAGAGGTAGATGGTCAATTTGATAACTTGGAAGAAGTAATTTACATCGAAACCCATCTCAGCAATACATCCACCAAATATCAGGGTGAATTGACTCACTTGTTACTCCAGCACCGCGAGTATCCAGGTTCCAATAACGGTACTGGTTTCTTCCAAGTACTGACAGGTTTGAAAATGCGTGCTGCTTATGAGCGGTTGACAGCTACGGAAGCAAAGTTAGCGATTCAGGTTTAAAAGTAGCAGTGCTTGTGTCAAAGTTTGTGGGGGCGCTTCTGGGTGTCCCCCTTTTTTTTGTGTTATTAAACACATTCACCCCAAAAAATAATTAGCATAAATTTATCTTATTTACACATACTTACCTTATGATTGGTGGTTTTTATCAATATCAACAAGATACTAACTACTGAAGTATAAATATTGTTATGATTTCATAAATTAACGTGAGTTCTACAGCTTATGTGGTGTTCGCCTAACAAGCTCAATCAAAAAACCTCTCAGAACCTAAAACTGTCTCTCTCCGAATCTGAGAGGGACTGACTTTAACTAAAGTTCAAGTCCGGGAGAGGTTCATAGAACTCACGTTAAATTTAGGTAGTTGAACTAAATACTCACATTTAGTCAGCGAAAAAACTCAAGTCAGGAGGAATTTGCTGTGTCTCGTCGATATTTATTTACCTCCGAGTCAGTCACTGAAGGTCATCCAGATAAAATCTGCGATCAGATTTCTGATACCATTCTGGATGCCTTACTGACACAAGACCCTACTAGCCGTGTCGCTGCTGAAGTAGTAGTTAATACTGGCTTAGTGCTAATCACTGGTGAAATAACCACCAAAGCCAATGTGAATTTCGTCAATCTCGCCCGGAAAAAAATTGCCGAAATTGGTTATACCAATGCTGATAATGGCTTTTCTGCTAACAGCACCAGCGTTCTGCTGGCTTTAGACGAACAATCACCCGATATTGCTCAAGGCGTTAACACCGCCCAAGAAACCCGCGAGCAAGATAGTGATGAACAATTCGACAAAATTGGTGCGGGCGACCAAGGTATAATGTTTGGCTTTGCCAGCAACGAAACACCAGAACTGATGCCCTTACCCATCAGTCTCGCCCACCGCATTGCTCGCCGATTGGCAGCAGTCCGCAAAACAGGTGAATTGTCATACCTGCGTCCTGATGGTAAAACTCAAGTAACTGTAGTCTACGAAGATGGGCAACCAGTAGGTATTGATACTATTCTAATTTCCACCCAGCATACAGCCACTATTGGGGAAATTACGGATGAAGCGGCTGTACAAGCCAAGATTAAACAAGACCTCTGGGCAGCAGTAGTCGAACCTGTTTTTGGCGATATTGACGTTAAGCCTAACGAGCAGACACGTTTTTTAGTCAACCCCACTGGCAAATTTGTCGTTGGTGGTCCTCAAGGAGACTCTGGTCTAACAGGACGGAAAATAATCGTTGACACCTACGGTGGTTATTCACGACATGGTGGCGGCGCTTTTTCTGGTAAAGACCCCACAAAGGTAGACCGTTCTGCTGCTTATGCGGCTCGCTATGTAGCGAAAAATATTGTCGCTGCTGGGTTGGCAGAAAAAGTTGAAATCCAGCTATCCTATGCTATTGGTGTAGCGCGACCAACAAGCATTCTGGTGGATACCTTTGGCACCGGCAAAGTGGATGAAGAAACCTTATTGGAATTAATCAACCAACATTTTGAACTGCGTCCAGCAGGGATTATCCATACCTTCAACTTACGCAACTTACCAAGTGAACGAGGCGGACGTTTTTATCAGGACGTCGCGGCTTACGGTCATTTTGGGCGGACTGATTTAGACTTGCCTTGGGAACAGACCGATAAAGCCGAATTGTTGAAGCAAGCAGCAAAGGATTCACTTTCGGCAGTAGTTGCTCAAGCGTTAACTTAGACTTATACGCGACTGCAAAAACTTAGTTTATAAAAATGAGGATATAAGCAACTTCAAAAATTGCCTATACCCTCATTTATTTTTTAACTGTCACCCGTAAGGTTCAGTTAAGAATTATTAGTGGGAATTTGAGGTCTGTAGAGACGCGAAGTCAAGGCGATCGCACGCAGATCGAGTGAAATCTAGAGAAATCCTGTTTAAAACGTTAACCACGAACAATATTCTACTGGTATTCTACTGGTTAGCGATCGCAATTATCTAATCAGGTGTCTTTCTACTTAGTTACCTCTGCTCCTACTTTATTTGACTCATTAGATGAAGCCGATTCTGGCTTCTCTGATTGCGTCTCACTAGTTTGTTGCAATTGGTTAAGATGAATGTTGTTCACTTGAACAATAAAGTATTCTAATGCTTGACTTGCCTTTTGCTGCTGTTGCGTTTCATCAGACACATCATAGCAACGATAAGGTGGAGTCACACCCAGTATAAATTTCTCTTGTTCAGCTTCTAACAATTCAACGGCTGTGTTAGCAGCAAGGGAATTCTTCTGAAAAGGAAAAGAGGTAACTATACTAGCAACGATAGAAGCAATAGCTGGACAAAGTACAGGGAGCCACTTGAGCCAAGCTTGTCCTGCTTCTAATTTGTCTACTAGAACTAAAATTGGTGTGACTCCTGATAAAATTACTGTCGCAATTTGCAAACTATAGTAAAGGTTTCTTGATAGACCCCTAATTTTTTTATAATCGTCAATCAAGTCTTGGCTGTATTGTAAAGCCTTCCCTCTGGTTAGAGTCAGCGTCTCTTTATCCCAAGAATTAGGATTGGTCAACAGATAACTATAGAGTTCAGCTTTTTTGGTGAGTTCTGACTGGTAAGCTGCCTTTTTATAGTTATCGAATACTTGTCTGTTAATGAGTAACAAAAAAAACAAGAAAGTTAGAGATACTGCTCCAGAAATTACAACTGTTTTATCTTCTGAAAGAAAAATAATAAATAGTCCAGAAGAGACAAAAGCTGCAAGTAATAAATACTCAATAACCTTCAATTTAAACAACTTTTTGTCATCTGATGGAGATGATAAGTTTTCAATCCTATTAGAAATCTTGCCTTGGTTTTTTTGATTGAGATTAGTTAATTCAGAAGTAGTCATTGCCTCTTACTCAATTCGTTATCGGGTGAAATGTAGGAATCAAATTAATAGCAACAAGTAGAATTGTGTTCAGGGGTTAGAAGTCAGGTTCGCCTGAGAAATAGCTATAATTATAACTTTTGCTTAGACATTCCTCCTATTAATGATCTTAAGTATTTTCTCCTTCCCAAAACTTTCTAGTATCTGCTACTAAATCCCACTTTGCGATTGACTAGCTGGCTTATAATGCTTTACAACAGCTAGCAATGTTTCTTTCTGTTGATGTGAAATCATTAAATCCAGCAAGTCTAATCAATCCTAACCATACATACATTTGATTGATAATGCAAGAGTTTTTTAATAGTAATTTTACGTAGGTGCGAAAATATTTTTTACCTATTTCTTAATATCAGCTTCCCGCTTTCTGACAGGAGTTCAGGGGCTTCAATTCATCAGGGGTCGAATCCTCCAACCCCTTCTCCCAAATTTAGGGTGAGGGCGAAACCTACGATTCTCAACTTAGATGAGGACTAATTAGCGTGCTTGACTCAAAAAATATATGATTCGGACTTGGCAATACTTAAATTTTTTTAGGGAATTTTAACCCTATCCAGGGTGTTAAGCTGTCGCGTAGAGATTGGTAACAACTATTTCGAGAAGAAATTATGCAAGAGTCTCTGATTGATCGAGATATCCTTCAAAGAGGAAGATAGCAGGAAGCACTAGCACTGATAAAATGCGAACAATTGCAGAAATTAACGAGAAAATTATCCGTCAACGTGCGGTAGTACTGACAACTGAAGAGTTAAAAGCACGAGTTGTAGAAATAGGTGTTACTAAAGCTGCTAAAGAAGTTGATGTAATTACCACTGGTACGTTTGAGCCGATGGAATCAAGTGGTGCAATTATTAATCTCGGACACACCGATCCACCGATAAAAATTCGTCGTTGCTGGTTAGATGGCGTACCAGCATACTCTGGTTTTGGGGCAGTAGATTTATATTTGGGTGCGAGTTGTGCTGTAGAGACAACAGATGGCGAAGAAGTCCGAGAACGTGGGGGAGGTCATGTAATCGAAGATTTGATCGCTGGTAAAGCTATACACGTAAAAGCGCAAGGACAAGTAACTGATTGTTACCCCAGAGCAAGTTTTGAAACTACAGTTACTAGTGAAACGATTAATCAGTTTTATTTATTCAATCCGCGCAATCTTTATCAAAATTTTATTGTCGGTGTAAATGGTGGCGATCGCCCCCTCTTCACCTATCTCGGCCCTTTACAACCGCGTCTGGGAAATGCCGTTTATTCTAATCCCGGTGCTATTTCCCCCTTACTCAACGATCCCGATTTGCAACTCGTTGGTATCGGGACTCGAATTTTTTTAGGCGGCGGTATTGGCTATGTCGCCTGGGAAGGCACTCAGCACTTCCCCTTACAAAAACGTTTAGCTAACCGTACACCAATTGGACCTTCCGCTACTTTAGCTTTAATTGGTGATGCCAAGCAAATGGATGCTCATTGGGTGCGGGGTTGTTACTTCAAAAGTTATGGCCCTTCATTGATGTTAGGCGTTGGTGTCCCACTCCCTGTATTAAATGAACAAGTAGTTGAACACTGTGCCGTCCAGGATAAAGACTTAGTAGCCCCAATAGTGGATTTTTCTATTCCCCGGCGGGTTCGTCCCACCTTTGGTTTGGTGAGTTACGCCCAACTCAAATCTGGAAGGATCGCTATTGAAGGCAAAGCAGTACGCTCTGCCCCTTTAGCGAGTATGTTTTTTTCTAGACAAGTCGCCCTAGAGTTGAAAAAGTGGATTGAAGCAGGGACGTTTACCCTTACAGAACCAGTTTCGCCAATTCCGATGGAGCGATCTTTTCTACCCCAAGACCGTCGGACGGATTTTTGAGGCTGGGGAATGGGGAATGGGGAATGGGGACTGAGGACTGGGGATTGAAAAAAATTAGTTTAACCCTAATATTTAATCTAATTCCCAATCTCTAATTCCCAGTCCCCATTACCCCTTATCCCCAGAGGGGACCCCACCTTCCCCAATCCCTAATCCTACTCTTGAGTCGGTTTTGGTCGCTTGATAATAGGCTTGGGAGCAGGCGTTTTTGGTATAGGTTTTGACACCACAGAGATGTCGCTGCCTGCGCCTGTTTTCTTGATAGGACGCGGGGTTTCGCCACTGCGTCTGGGGGGGAATGGTTTTCTACCACCAGCACCAGCACCACCGCCACCGCCAGCACGAGGGCCACCTCTGAATGGTGGTTTGCGTTTTTTGGGCAAGTCAGCGATCGCTTCAGCTTTTTCTACTATCAAAACGTCAGCTTCTCGCTTGGCTTGAAAGTCCCAGAACTTTCCTACTGCTTTGGTGGTCAGGACACCCCTCAATTTCAATTTGAAATACTTGGGTTTGTCAGTTGGTTTGCGTGCAGCCTGCCTAATTTTGACTACTAAGCTCTTAGCGTCAAAAGATTGGTATACTACCTCACCACGAACAGAAAAACCACCATCTGTTACTTCTGATGAGGGAATCGCGGGAATTGTGCTTAATTCAGAACTTTCGGATAAGCCATCATCGGGTGTCTGTGACTCTTGCAACTCTAAATCTAACTCGTCCTCATCTGTTGAGTTTTTAGCCAGATTTTCTGGCTCCCAAACTCCGACGATTTGGATGTGCAAGGTGTCATTTTCTTGTCTGGTACGTGGATATACTACCCACAAGTGTTCTTTTTCTAAATCTAGGTGATTCTTGACTAAGCTCATAATCCGGCCTAGGAGGACGGCATTGAGTTCTACACCATCTGTGGTTAGCAGCGTACCTTGAGTAAATTGTTCGCTGCTAGCATGATAGCGACCCCGGACTAATCCGATCGCTCGATACTGCATCGGTTCGCTGGGAGGCGGAATCGGTTGCTGTCGATTGGCTAAGTTGCCATTTGAGTCAGTCTCACTGGGGTTAACAGGCGAATTTTCAACTTCTTTAGAGGACTTGGCTGCTATGCGAACATTAGCGGCTGCCTCTATATTAGTTGGGCCCTGGTTAGAGGCAGAAGAATTGGAGGATTCAGGCAACGGCATCAGGTCGGAATTCATAAAAACTCCTTGCGGCGGAGACACATCCCATTGTGGGATTTTATAAAGGTAGCTGAAAAGAGCATTTGTGCGACTGATGAAAGTATATTTGCTTTTCACAAAGTCACACTAGGATACTCTATACAATCCTAAAGGCGCTAAATTTAGTGTTTGTACATTAAACGTGTAATTTAGCGCCCTGACACTAGTTTGGGAAGCATATCATAGCTACAATTCTGACGGCTCCTCCTAAAGTCATCACTTACTTTAGCAGTGTAGATAGTTAATTGTTATAAAATTCACAGGCAATTGGCGGTATTCCGCAAAGTTTTGGAAATTTTTAACTTTACGATTTGTGTAAATGATAATGTCATTAGAGTTCAGGAGAAAGACAAAACTGTGTTTCAAACACGCAATCGCTGGATGGTTCAAGTTGTCTTGGCGCTGGCAGTTCTTGCTTTTGTGGGTGTTTCAGTGATTCCCATAATTGGAGCATTTAATAATACGCCACCCTCAAATCAGAATACCGCTAGTAGCAGAGGCACTTTGCCCTCCTCTGACCAAAAATCAAAACTGGAAGACGAAGTACGGGGTTATGAACTGGTTTTGCAAAGGGAACCGGAAAATCAGACTGCGCTTAAGGGCTTATTGCAAGCGCGGCTACAACTATTGAGTCAAAAAGAAAAAAGTGAAATTAAACCAGCTGATATCCAAGTTGTTATTGAACCCCTAGAAAAGCTAGCCAAGCTAAATCCCGAACAGTCAGAATATTCAGTCCTACTAGCTCAAGCAAAACAGCAAATAGGCGATCGCGAAGGAGCCGCTCAAGCTTATCGCACGATTTTGTCTACAAAACCGGGCGATTTGAAGGCTTTGCAAGGAATGGTGGCTCTGTTAATCAGTCAACAACGCCCGGAAGCAGCTATTGGTTTGCTGCAAGAAAGCCTCTCTAAAGCAGCCCAAGCAAATACAATTCAGCCGGGAAGTGTAGATACAGTAGCCGTGCAAGTGCTGTTAGGTTCTGTTCATGCTTCCCAGAAACGCTATGCTCAAGCTAGCTCTGCTTATGACCAGGCAATTAAGAAAGATCCTAAAGATTTTCGCCCTGTTGTGGCAAAAGCGATGCTCCTGAAACAACAGGGCAAAAACGCAGAAGCAAAACCTTTATTTGATAGTGCCGCAGCTTTAGCACCTGCTCAGTACAAAGACGAAATTAAAAAGGCAGCAACTGCTTCCCTCATTCCTAATCGGGCTGCATCTCCCGCACCTTCATTGAAAAGTACTCCGAAGTAGGGAATTGGGAATTGGGAATTGAGTATAGTTATTCTCCTTGTCCCCCTTGTCCCTCTGCTCCCTTGCTTCTTCCCCTTACGCTCCCTCAATGGCAGCAACGACACCAAAGACTAAAAATAAGCATCCGCCAACAAAGGTGATTTGACGCTCAGAAATGCGTCCGGCAATCATTTTGCCGCCGATAACTGCGATCGCAGCACAAATGGCATGTCCTAAAATTGCACCTATTGTCACTCCAATTGGATTATTACCTGCGGCTAGGGCAATGGTGGCAATTTGGGTGCGATCGCCCCACTCTGCCATAAATGTCAATATAAAGGCTTCTATGACAATTGCTAAGGGAGTCTTTTGTTTTGGTAACTCCAAATCTGCTTTTTTCACCGCAGCTTCGGCTTCTTCTACAACTTCTGGATCGGAAGTGGCAGACATTTTACTAGCGTCATATAACAGCTTGATACCAAAGGCAATAAACAAAGCTATTTCGGCGTAATGAATATAAACTTTTGGCAACAGAGATACTGCTTGTCCAAATAGCACCGAAAGGATTGTCATCGCAGCTAAAGCAGCTGTCACCCCGACAAACACCAGCCGCCGAGGATGGTGCATCGCCAAAATCACGGCAATAAAAAATGTTTTATCGCCTAGTTCGGAAATTGTAATTAATAATAAACCTGCGGTAAAAGCTGTTAACACTCTATCAAGCTCCTGAAGAATCGTTTACCGATGTGAAGCTTGATGAGAACCAAAAGACCTCACCAAGTTTACACTTTTCGGTGTGAACTTAGTGAAGGTCTCGCTTTCAAATATTTACTTGCCATCTGAACCAGGCTCATCGCCAGTATGTTGATTCAGATGTACTGGCTTTTTATGTTTTTTGCCAGCAGCTACTCCCCTTCAATTTGATTTTAATTGTACATCTGTTAAAGGTGCAAGTCAAGGAAACTAGTTACACAGCAAAGTTAGGCAATCAAAGTAATGTTTGCATTAGCAAGCATTGCCTAATTCGAGAAGTGGGCTATCTTAACTTGTGCTGTACCACCAACTCCATCTTTATCAAAGAATAGGTTTCCCGTACTTCGATCGTAGATGAAGCGATCGCCTGTTGTTCTCGCACTAGTCCCAAGTCGGAACAAACCCGAATCGAGTATCGTATCCTGAGATTGTCCCAGTCCGAATTCTGCCTTGGAAATGAAGATAGTACCATTTCCAATAGTAAGATTAGCGATGATATCATGACCTCTGGTGTGGGCATTAGTCAGTTTAAAACTATGTTGCTCAGTTTCACCGAGGAGTACATCCTCACCTACGCCACCAAATAAGGTGCCATTGCCCAAACCACCAATGAGATTGTCACTTTCTATATCACCATTTAATTCGTTTGTAGTGATGCTGTCGTTAAAAGTGGTGGAAGCATCATTGCTATTAACCACTGTCAGGGCAAAAACATCGCTGACATCTGTCGTTCCATCACTAGCGATAACTTTGATGTTGAGGCTAGCAACGCTGTCATTTGTGGGAGTACCGCTCAAAGTAGTACCGTTCCAAGTCAACCAACTGGGGATTGATTCGCCATTTTCTAGGGTGGCGCTGTAGGTGAGGTTATCTGCCGCATCTTCATCTACAAAGGTGTTTGCTGGTAAGTTGAAGTTGAAGGTGGTGTCTGTTGTCGCTGTTTGGTCAGCAATGGCATTTGCCACAGTTGGGGCATCATTAATATTGTTAACTGCGATCGCGATCGCTTTCTCGTAGAACAAGCCACCCCGATCTGTGGTGCGTAAACGGATGTTGTAGCTATTTTTGGTTTCGTAGTCGGGTGAGACGTTGATGTGTAACTCGTTACCTACAATTGTGAAGGCGCTGTTATCGGTGCTGTCTGCACCTGAAACTAGGGTGTAGGTGTGGGTGTTATCTGTATCAGCGTCAGTGGTGCTAAAGTTGCCAATTACTGTGTCGGCAGGAACATTCTCGTTAATACTAGTAGCACTCAGGCTCAGGTCAGTGGGAGTATTGTTCAGGTCAAGCTTAAAAAGTTCTTGCCCAGTATTTCCGTTGTCAGCAAAAAAATAGAGTTTGCCATTGACATAAGTTAGGTTGTTAGGGTTGGAGCTAGCCGTACCAGAGAAGATATCCTTGACGCGGATAGTTCCAGTTTCTGTGCCATCACTCTTCCACAATTCATTGCCCCCACTGCTGTCGGTGGCACTGAAGTACAGCGTGCCGTTGATATTGGTCAGATTTTGCGGATTAGAGCTACCTATACCAGAGAAGATATCCTTGACGCGGACGGTTCCAGTTTCTGTGCCATCACTCTTCCACAATTCATTGCCCCCACTACTGTCGGTGGCACTGAAGTACAGCGTGCCGTTGATATTGGTCAGATTTTGCGGATTAGAGCTACCTATACCAGAGAAGATATCCTTGACACGGACGATTCCAGTTTCTGTGCCATCACTCTTCCACAATTCATTGCCCCCACTGCTGTCGGTGGCACCAAAGTACAGCGTGCCGTTGATATTGGTCAGATTTTGCGGATTAGAGCTACCTATACCAGAGAAGATATCCTTAACGCGGACAGTACCAGTTTCGGTGCCATCACTCTTCCACAGTTCAGAGCCACTACTGCTGTCAGTGGCACTGAAATATAGTGTGCCGTTGACATTTGTCAGATTTTGCGGATAAGAGCTACCCGAACCAGAGACGATATCCTTGACGCGGACAGTACCAGCATCAGTGCCATCACTCTTCCACAGTTCCCGACCCCCACTGCTGTCGGTAGCACTGAAATATAGCGTGCCGTTGATATTGGTCAGATTTTGCGGATTAGAGCTACCTGTACCAGAGAAGATATCCTTAACGCGAACAGTACCAGCTTCTGTACCGTCACTCTTCCATAGTTCCCGACCCCCACTGCTGTCGGTGGCAACGAAGTACATTGTGCCGTTGACATTGGTCAGAAAGTTCGGGTCAGAATTACCAGTACCAGAAAAGATATCCTTGACGCGGACGGTACCAGTTTCAGTGCCATCACTCTTCCACAGTTCAGTCCCTCCAGTGCTGTCATAGGCACTGAAGTACAGTGTGCCGTTGACATTGGTCAGGTTTTGCGGATTAGAGTTACCTGTCCCAGAGAAGATATCCTTGACACGAACAGTTCCAGCTTCTGTACCGTCACTCTTCCACAATTCATTGCCCCCACTGCTGTCGGTGGCTCTAAAGTACAGCGTGTCGTTGACATTGGTTAGAAAGTACGGTTCAGAGGAAACTGTGGCAGTATTTATATCCTTGACGCGGACGGTACCAGTTTCAGTGCCATCACTCTTCCACAGTTCAGAGCCACTACTGCTGTCAGTAGCTCTGAAATACAACGTGCCGTTGATATTGGCAAGAGAGTTAGGATTAGAGCTACCCGTACCAGAGAAGATATCCTTGACACGGACAGTACCAGCATCAGTGCCATCACTCTTCCACAGTTCATTGCCCCCAATGCTGTCATAAGCAACAAAGTACAGCGTGCCGTTAACATTGGTCAGGTTTTGCGGATTAGAGCTACCTGTCCCAGAGAAGATGTCTTTGACTCTGACAGTACCAGCATCAGTGCCATCACTCTTCCACAGTTCATAGCCACCACTGCTATCGCTAGCACTGAAGTAGAGTATGCCGTTGATATTCGTTAGATAGTTAGGGTAAGAGCTACCCGTACCAGAGAAGATGTCTTTGACTCTGACAGTGCCAGCCTCAGTGCCATCACTCTTCCAAAGTTCAATGCCTCCACTGCTATCGGTAGCTCTGAAGTAGAGTATGCCGTTGACATTAGTCAGATTTTGCGGATTAGAGCTACCGGTACCAGAGAAGATGTCTTTGACGCGGACAGTACCAGTCTCGGTGCCATCACTCTTCCACAGTTCAGTCCCTCCAGTGCTGTCGCTGGCACTGAAGTACAGTGTGCCGTTGACATCGGTCAGATTTTGCGGGTAAGAGCTACCTGTACCAGAGAAGATATCCTTGACGCGGACAGTACCAGCCTCGGTGCCATCACTCTTCCACAGTTCAGTCCCTCCAGTGATGTCGCTGGCACTGAAGTACAGTGTGCCGTTGACATTGGTCAAATTTTGCGGGTAAGAGCTACCTGTACCAGAGGAGATGTCTTTGACACGGACAGTACCAGTCTCGGTGCCATCACTCTTCCACAGTTCAGTCCCTCCAGTGCTGTCGCTGGCACTGAAGTACAGTGTGCCGTTGACATTGGTCAAATTTTGCGGATTAGAGCTACCCGTGCCTGAGAAGATATCTTTTACAAGGACAGTACCAGCCTCGGTGCCATCACTCTTCCACAGTTCAGAGCCTCCAGTGCTGTCGATCGCTCTAAAGTATAGTGTGCCATTGATATTGGTCAGATTTTGCGGATTAGAGCTACCTGTACCAGAGAAGATATCTTTTACAAGGACAGTACCAGTCTCTGTGCCATCACTTTTCCAAAGTTCATAGCCCTCACTGTTGTCGATTGCAACGAAGTACAGCGTGCCGTTGACATTGGTTAGATTTTGCGGGTTAGAGGAAACTCCACCAGTATTTATATCTTTTGCCAGGCTAATCGATGCTTCTTCTGTTGCCATAATCGTTTTTCCTTAAACCTTTGGATAAGAATCACAAGTGAAATCAGGCGTTGGTTGATGCTCCAATCTTCTTGCTTGCAGAGATGCGATCGCTGAATGCCCTAGCTTCGCTTTTTTACAATTCAACAGCCTCAGTAAAGATGTTGAATTTTATCAAGAAAGAATTTAGGAGTCAGGAGCCAGAATTCACAAGAAGGTTAAGCAATTAGCAATTAATCAAGGGTTTAACATCCTCCATTAAATATTAAATTTAGTGGACTTCAATGGCGGATCTAAATCCTCACAATAATAGATTCTGACTTATTCCTGGAATTTTCTTTATATAAAAATATAAAGCCAATTTAGGAGGTATGCATAGATGTGCCCTTGGGAAACCCGCCCACACGACTTGCTCCCCTACGGATCTTTTCATAAATCAAACCGGATTCCTAATAGTCATAATTCATATTTAATCTTCTCTGCTTTTCCTGAAGATTATTTCAGAGTTATGGCTTATATAAATAAGTTGAAATTCAATAAAGCTATCAATAAATTCAGAGGTGACTTAATAATCACCTCAACTATTTTTCACCAGGACATAATGCCGATTAATTCAAAAAAGTGGATCGATGAATTAATGAACTATGCTCCAGGATAAAGCCAAATCCTATGCCATTATGCAATTCCAACCAACTTGGCGCTTAGTTGCCACATGCGATCGCCTTTATCATCATCGCGGGCTTGAGGAGAAACCTTTTGAACAAAGGATTTACCATCTTCTTTCTGGCGATTTCCCCAACTCCAATACACACCAGATTGATTATACTCAGGATCGGCAACCACTGCCGCAACCCGTTCTCCTGCCAACTCCTGAGATACATATCCCTTAGTGATGTACTTCTGGAATAATGGGAAGATTTTCTGAAACAGGGGATAGTGGTTTCTAAATAGCGGCGTTTCTGCAACACATCCCGGATAGAGAGAGTTGAAGACGATACCTGTTGACTCGTGATAGCGCTGATGGAGTTCCCGCATGGTTAGCACGTTACAAACCTTGCTGTCTTTGTAAGCTTTGACTGGTTCAAATTTCTTGCCATCAATCATTGAGATTGGCTCTTTAAATCCTTCTGCAAAGCCTTGCAAATCGCCCAAGTCTGGACGCGGCGGAATTTTCCCACCTAGTTCGTCTGGATTGTGGGTGACAGTTCCCAAAATTACAAGCCTTGGATCTGAAGATGACTTCTTTAGATCCTCTAACATCAGGTTGCACAAAAGGAAATGTCCCAGGTGATTTGTCGCAACACTTAACTCAAATCCTTCTGGGCTTCGCAGTGGCTCCTTTAGCAAAGGCATATAAATTGCAGCATTGCACACTAAAGCGTCTAAAGAGTTTCCGCTTGCTCGGAAGTTCTTCACAAATTGTCGAACGCTATCCATTGAGCCGAGATCGATATGCATGATAGTGTAGCTGCCCTGGTGGGGGATTCCTACAGATTGGGCTGCAAGTTGAGCCTTCGCTACATCTCTACAGGCCATCACTACATACCATCCCCTTTCAGCAAGAGCCTTGGCAGCGTACAAACCGACACCTGAAGAGGCACCTGTGATTATAACCGTTGACTTCCTATCCTGTACCATTCTATTCTGACTCTGTTAATCACCTTTTCCTATCTTCAGGATTTTACATCACTGAGTTATCACCTCTCAGAGGTGATTTTTAAACAGAGGTTACAGCACTCCTGATGGAAAAGTTATGCTTCCAGTGACACTGGTTGTAATTTCATCATAACTTTGCTGTGACAGCAAAGTTATGATGAAAAAGGTTTAAGCCAATGGAGTTTAATAGCGATATCAAGAGCGATCGCAGCAAACGCAAACCACAATAAACTTTCTGCTGCTAATACCAAAAAAGGCCAAATTGTACTGTTAGAATTCCACCCAAGCTCTATCTGAGTTAATCCCCGCACCAAGCCAAAGGCTAAAACACCACCAGCTTTGAGTTGGGGATTTTTATCTGAGCGGATGATATAACGATAGGTAACACCAAATAATAAGCCAGTAAAAGTTGCAACTGCACCACCGATCAACCAATGCCAGTTAACATTACTTTGGAGACTTGCAAGGATCTCAAAATACTTTGCTAATCCAAAAGTATTCAAGAGACTGGTAAGTATAAAAGTAAAACACATAGATAAACCTCCAACTATTCCAGCCTTGAGGGATTCTATGCGTTCTACCATTAATTTAGGATCTAAAGTTGAATTCACTCTATATAGAAATGAGGGATTGGATATTGGGAAAATACTTCCCCAATATCCAATATGATAAATGCTACAGCAGCTTTGTAATTAATTAAATGCTGTTATTAGATGGGAATTTTGATGATAAACTCAGTTCCCATACCTGGTTGAGAATTTACATCTAATACACCTTTGTGTTTCTCTACAACTATTTCATAAGCTATCGACAAGCCGAGTCCAGTGCCTTTCCCTACGCTTTTTGTGGTAAACAACGGCTCAAACAAGCGTTTTTTAAGCCGTTCAGGAATACCAATCCCATTGTCAGCAATCCGAATTACAACCAATTTCTCATAATCTATTTCTGTTGCAATTTTTATTTGAGGAATTAGATTGCTCATTTTGCCTTCAATTATAGCTTCATCAAGAGCATCAATTGCATTTGCTAAAATGTTCATAAATACTTGATTCATCTGACCTAGATAGCAGTTTACCTCTGGTAGTACTCCATAACTTTTAATAATTTCAATGCCAGGACGATCGCCATTAGCCTTGATCCGGTGTTGCAAAATCATTAGTGTACTATCAAGTCCTTGGTGCAAATTAGCAGAGATTTTGGTATCACTATCCGAGCGACAGAAGCTGCGGAGTGAATTAGAAAGGTTGCGAATTCGTTCGCTTCCTATCTGGAGTGAGTTCAAAATTTTTCCCATATCTTCGAGAACAAAATTCAGATCCAAGTTCTCAACAGCATTGGTAATTTTGGCTGTTGGATTGGGATACTCTTGTTCGTACAGGAAAAGCAACTTGGTGATTCCAGCAATGTATTCTTCTAAGGGGGGAATATTGCTAGAAATAAAGTTAATGGGGTTGTTGATTTCATGGCCAATACCAGCGATTAACTCTCCGAGTGTTGATAGTTTTTCTTGCTGTACCAGTTGGACTTGAGCTTGTTGCAAAGCCTTGGTGCGATCGCTAACTTGTTGTTCCAACGATTCAGTCAATTGTTTGAGTTGTAAATGCACGCGCACCCTAGCAATAACTTCCTCTTGTGCAAACGGTTTAGGGATATAGTCTACTGCACCGAGGGAAAATCCCTTAGTTTTGCTTTCCGTATCCGCCAAAGCAGTGGTGAAAATAATGGGAATGTTTTCGGTGAGAGGATTGGCTTTGAGGCGACGACAAGTCTCAAATCCGTCAATACCGGGCATTTGGACATCCAGCAAAATCAATTCTGGTTGATTGCGTTCAGCTTGAGCGATCGCAGTTTCTCCATCGACTGCAACACGGAAACGAAAACCCTCACTACTGAGAGCTGCACACAGGACAGATAAATTTGTCGGATTATCATCCACAATCAAAATGAATCCATTATTTTGGGGTTTTCTCATGTTCGGTTAAAAATGCAATTTGATTTAAATTAATTGATATATTCTTCAATAAAACTTTCCAACCGCTTGAGTTGGAAATTACTAGCAAGCTGGATTATCTTCTGGACAAAAGTGTTTAGCCGCTCATCAGATACAGAAAGTTGTTCAACCATTTCTAAAATATTTTGAATATCACCATCTTGGGCTAGTTCGAGCAACTCTTGTAAAACCTCTTGGGCAGGATAAATCATTTCAGTCTGTTCTTCAAAACCACCTGTAGAGATTTTTGCAATTGCTTCTAACTTAACGTCAAAAATCCATTCTAGCTGCATAAATTGTCGTAGCATTTCTAGCAGCGTTTCAGCTTCTACAGGCTTTGGTAAAAAGGCATCTGCACCGACATCAATACTTTTGTGCTGGTCGACTGCAAACACACTGGCTGAGGAAGCGATAACAGGAATCTCTTTAAATTGCTCAGACTGACGCAAACGATTTATAAACTCAAATCCATCTAATATCGGCATCACTAAATCAGTAACGATCGTGTCTGGTTTGTGGGCTAAAGACTGTGCCCATGCTTCCTGACCATTACTAGCTTCTACAACAGTAAACCCAACTGGTTCTAGTAAATTTACAATTACCGAGCGGTTTTCCCATTTATCATCCGCAATCAAAATAGTGCGCCTTTGTCCTTGATAACCAATAATAGTTCCTTCCTCAACTACTCTAGAAACCTTTGCCCAATCTTTAGATTCTAATAATTTTGCCTCAAACCAAAAAGTGCTACCTTTGCCAAATTCACTTTGCACCTGAATTTGACCACCCATCAACAAAACAATTTTTTGGCTGATTGCTAATCCTAAGCCTGTACCTTCAGATTGTCGTTTCTGACTTCCCACTTGCTCAAAGGGCTGAAAGATTTTCTCGGCTTGTTCGGGGGTTATACCCGTGCCAGTATCTACTACCTGAAAGCGAATTTTGTAGTTAATTTTGCCATTGGCATTTGATTCTTGACTAATTACCTGAACCTTGAAGGTGACACTGCCTTTATGAGTAAATTTCATGGCATTACTAAGCAAGTTAATCAGTACTTGCCGCAAGCGTTTTTCATCAGCATGAATACCCGTTGGTAAATTAGGATCGAGTTCGACGTGAAATGCGATGACTTTTTGTTCTGCCCTAATGCGGCAAATTTCAGTCACGCTATCTATAAAGGCAGGGAAGTAGAAATCAATAGGATATAATTCCAACTTCCGGGCTTCTATCTTGGAAAGATCCAAAACATCATTAATTAAGGTTAAAAGATGAGAACCACATTGATAAATAACGCCGAGTCCTTTGCGTCCTTTTTCACTCAAAGATTCTGTGCGTTGGATAATTTGTGTATAGCCCAGGATGCCGTTAAGGGGCGTGCGTAGTTCATGACTCATATTGGCGAGAAATTCACTCTTGGCTTGGTTGGAGTTTTGAGCTACTTCTTCCGCAAGGCGTAGTTCCTTCTCGATGCGCTTGCGCTCAACAATTTCAGTTGAAAGTACTTTATTAATAGCTTCTAACTGGGCTGGGCTAGGTAGTGTCAGAGCTTGAGGCATGAGGTAAAATAACGCAAATGCCGTATATATAGAAATAATGGCAGTTAGAGCTTTTAAAGCACCTGCAACCCAATAGTCTGGATGCCAAAGCGTCCAAATATCTATCAAGTGTCCAGTACCGCAGGCAATGATAAAAGCACCAAATAATAAAAAGACTCCATTAAAAGGAACGTCTTTGCGCTTGGAAATAAAGTAAATTAGTAAGAAGGGAATAGAATAATAGGCAAAGGCAATCGTGGCATCAGAAATAATGTGGAGCCAAACTAATCCAGTTTGCCAGAGATAACAATGCCCGTGGGGAATAAAACCGTTAGATTGGAAAAAATAGCTGAAAAATATCGGCATAATACTAGGGGTTGTTGGATTTGGAATATATACCCGTAACCCTAGTATTCCCAAAGTATCTAGTTAAGAAAGCGCGATCGCTATTTTTTCACATTAGTCTTGATTAATGCATGAAGTACTAGCGTACCAAGAAAAAATGGTGTCTGTTTTGTGTAGGTGTAGCCCGTTGTAGACATCGCCCGCCAAAGTTACAATGTAATTTATAAAAAAAATCTCAGCCTGTCCAATCCCTGTATGATAAATATTAGAAACCTTTTGTAATTATTTGAAAAGCGGGACTATGGAGATTTTGACACTAGGTTGGGTATCGCTGTTAGTTGTGTTTACTTGGTCAATTGCAATGGTAGTTTGGGGACGTAACGGACTGTAGAAGCATTGTGGAAAGTCCATTTTTGAGTATTTTAACAATAGTAGCCATAGTGCTGCTCGTAGTAGTCACTGGTGGTATTGGTTATTTGACTGTGGCAGATTGGCGCGATCGCCGTCGCCGAGATGAAGAAAAACGCACCACCCGCAGCGCCACTCCCAAGCGGCGATAATTTTCTCGCGGTTGAAAAATGTTTTTGTAGGGACACGATACTATCGTGTCCCTACAATGTTTTTTTGGCATTCCGAGAAAATACTGTTACCTTTGCGATCGCAACGGGAATCATGAGATAGAAGACTTTCAATATTTAAAGTCCCACTGGGAATGGAAAACTCCTCTACTAATCAACCCATAGAACCAAATTCAGAACGGCAAGAATCTCATTCAGATGTGACATCCTCTTTGCATCAGAATGAGCAACAAAAAGCCTTGTCTGGAGTTATTGCCCGCATTCGCGAGTCTCTAGATATAGACGCGATCTTCAAAATTACAGTCACTGAAGTCCGCCAACTTCTGAAAAGCGATCGGGTTGGCGTGTTCCGTTTCTATCCTGATTTGGCATGGGAAGGGGAATTTATCTATGAAGATGTGGCAACCGAATGGGATTCGGCATTAGCAGCCAAACTGCGCGACCACTGCTTTAGTGAGGAGTTCGCAGGACTTTATCAGCAAGGTCGAATTAGAGCAATAACCGATATTTATGAAGTTAATGCTAGTGATTGCTATATCCAGATTCTGGAAAAATTCCAAGTACGTGCCAGTATAATTGCCCCCTTGATCAAAGGTAAAGATTTATGGGGATTGTTGTGTATTCATCAGTGTGGTAATCCTCGACAATGGGAAGCATCAGAAATTGAGTTTGTGCAATTAATTGCCGAACATCTAGGAGTTGCTTTACAGCAAGCAGATTTCCTGGAGCAAGTCAAACTACAATCAGCAGAACTAGCACAAGCAAAAGCCAGAGAAAAAGCAGCCCAATGGCAGAAAACCATAGCCATCACCATTGAGAAAATTCGCCAGTTCCTAGATTTGGAAAGCATTTTCCATACAACTACCGGAGAACTTAGGCAGCTACTAAATGCCGATCGCGTGGCTATTTATCGCTTCAATCCCGATTGGAGTGGTGAATTCGTGTTTGAATCAGTGGCAGAAGGTTGGGTTTCCCTCATAGATCGACAGTCGCAACGACCGGAATTGAAAGAGAATGTCAGCGAATGTAGCGCCAAAGATTTAGCTAACCCCCCAGTCGCTGATACCTACTTACAAGATACAGAAGGTGGTATCTTCAGTCAGTGTGAAGTGTACCGGATTTGTAATGATATTTACAATTCAGGCTTTAGTGACTGCTACATTAAAGTTTTAGAGATATATCAAGCAAGAGCTTATGCGATCGTTGCCATTTACCACGGTCAGAAGCTTTGGGGCTTGCTAGCAGCATACCAAAATGCTGGAACCCGTGATTGGCAAAAAGATGAGGTTTACTTGCTTACCCAAGTTGGCACCCAACTAGGTGTGGCTTTGCAGCAAGCGGAATTTATCCAACAAATGCAGATTCAAGCAGCAGACATCAGCAAAGCTGCTGAAAGGCAAAGGGCGTTGGCGCACACAGTAGAAAAAATTCGTCAGTCACTTGAAATTGAAACCATATTTAAAACCACTACTCAAGAAGTTCGTCGGTTATTAGAAGTGGAACGAGTCGCAATTTATCGCTTCTATCCTGATTGGAGTGGGGAATTTGTGGCTGATTCCATCGTTGATGGCTGGACACCAATAGTTAAGCCGCAACCAGTGACAGAACGCGTTGTTGTGCAAGGAAAACAAGCGGGTAAGTATGCACGTAATGAAGTTTTTGTACCAATTTCTCAGGGTGAAAAGCTGTGGGGATTGTTAGTAGCTTATCAAAACTCCCAGCCCCGCTATTGGCAAGATGAGGAAATCAACTTATTGGCGCAAGTTGGTGTTCAATTGGGGGTAGCATTACAGCAAGCTGAGTCATTAAAACAGATGCAGGTGCAAGCCCAGAAACTGGCTAAAGCCGCCGAAAGAGAACGGAAAGCAGCACAAAGGGAGAAAGCTTTAGCCGCAACGGTGGAGAAAATTCGCCAGTCTCTTGATATTGATACTATCTTTGCTACCAGTACAGAAGAAGTCCGACGATTATTGGAAGTTGAGCGAGTGACAATCTATCGATTCCGCGCTGATTGGAGTGGCGAATTTGTTGCTGAGTCTTTAGCCCAAAGTTTGACACCGGTAAAGGAAATTATAGCTGCGATGTCTACGACGGGCTATTCTTACGCAAGTAATTACTTGCAAGAAACCCAAGACGGAGATTTTGCTAATAATAAAACTCTTGTTATTAAGGATATTTACAGTACCGATTATTCTATTCCTTATATTGCCCTAATTGAGCTAATGGAGGCTAGGGCATATATTATCGTGCCGATTTTTCAAGGTGATAATCTCTGGGGATTACTAGCAGCTTATCAAAATATCAAACCCCGTGATTGGCAAGAAGATGAGATAGATTTGCTGATGCAGATTGGTACTCAGTTAGGGGTAGGACTTCAGCAAGCAGAATTACTCGAACAAACTCAAGTTCAAAAAGAAGAAATTACCCAGACTCTCAAAGAATTGCAAGACACTCAGAGCCAGTTGATTCAAAGTGAAAAAATGGCAGGTTTAGGGCAGTTAGTTGCTGGTATAGCACATGAAATTAACAACCCGATTAGTTTTATTTACGGCAACATGACTTATGTTAAGGAACATACCGAAAATTTATTTAAATTACTGCGCCTTTATCAGAAACAGTATCCTAAGACAACAGAGGAAATTAAAAAGCAAGTAGCAGCATTAGATTTAGATTTCATTAATGATGACTTGCCCAAAATTCTTGCTTCAATGAAGATGGGGGCAGAGAGGATCTCTCAATTAGTCTTGTCGTTACGAATTTTTTCTCGACTTGATGAAACAGGAATAAAACCAGTCGATCTTCATGAAGGCATCAATAGTACGTTGCTAATTTTACAACATCGACTGCAATCACAGACTAATTCTTTTGCTATTGAGGTAGTTAAACAATATGGTGAATTGCCTCCAGTAGTCTGCTATGCAGCCCAGATGAATCAGGTGTTTATGAATATTATTAACAACGCGATTGATGCACTGGAAAATTCAGCAATTAGTGGAAAAAAAATTGACACTCCTAAAATTTGGATACGTACAGAAGTCATAGAAGAGAATACTATATTGATTTGGATTGCTGACAATGGTTGTGGGATTCCAGAGATTGTGCGATCGCGTATTTTTGAACCTTTCTTTACCACCAAACAACCCGGACAAGGTACTGGATTGGGTCTATCTATTAGCTACCAAATTATTGTCGAAAAACACGGTGGTAATATCAAGTGTGTTTCTGAACCTGGTAACGGCTGTGAGTTCTGGATAGAAATCCCAATGAAACGGATAGTTAGCTAAGAAAAAATCAGGCACTTATGTACAGAGGTTAGGAGGAGCGATCGCGTTTCAATAAAAAGCAAGCGATCGCCTTTTTTAACGAACTTTTCTAGGCACAGAGGACACAGAGGAAGGAGAGAACGCACTGTAGATATTTTCAGGCGATCGCTCTTTTGTTTCGCGCAAAGTCGCAGCGAAGCGATCGCCACTCCAAATCTTCTATACTTGATGACACACGTTTAGTTGCGGCGATGATAACACACCAGATTACACATTTACTTACATTTGTTGCAACCAAGCCACTAAATCAGCTTCAGTGGAAAAATCTAGTAAGGCTTCCGCTAAATCCTCTAACTGAGTTAACGATAACCCGCGCAGCCGCTCTTGTAATTCAGCAGTAATTACACCAATTCGCTTTGTTAATAGACGCTGGATTATTTTCAACTCTCCTTGTTGTATCCCTGACTCCATCCAACTGGTGACGATTTGCATAACTACCTCCTGTTGAGTTGGTTCAAATTGAGCAATTTCAGTCTGGAAAATTTCTTCTTCTTGAGCATTTAGCCGTAGGTAGGTGTCAATAAACCCAGAAATCAATTGTGTCCGCGCTGGATCTAGCTGTAAGGTAGCTAGCAGGCGCAGACACTCAGATTTTACTCTGGGACGGTCTTTTGGCGCTATGTTCATTTTAGCCATGAGCGCACTAGCTACGGGATTTTGCTGTTGCAGATATTCTCGCCAATTCAGACGATTTAACTGGATGACATCATAGTTGAACTGCAAAACAACTTTATTGGGAAATGCTACCTGATGAAAATTTGTTTCAGCTTTTTTGGGACTATCGTAAGAAAACAAGGCGATGGGATACACTGGCAAGGCGTATTTTTCATACAATCTAGCGAAGTAGCGATACATCCGCAAATCAAAAGCTTCTTGATAATAAGCTTGATGTTCTAGATGTATTAGGAAAAACGATTCTTGGCCTCTAAATCTCGCTTTTACTACTAAGTCAGTTTCATATTTTTCTCCAGCAGTCACATCGGTAAATACTTCTTTGTCAATGAAGGAGATGGTGTCCCGTTCCAGATAAGCTGTTATTTCTGGAAAGAATAACTCAATGAACTCCCAGAAGAAGGTTGTTAAGAGTTCTTTGAATAGGCGATCGTGGTCTATCATCTCAAATTTATATCATGTCTTGATGGGCGATCGCACGGTGAAGATTTTGTAGGCGATCGCTCTTTTTAACAAACCACAGAGGAAGAAGAGGGCGATCGCTCTTTTTAACGAACCACAGAGGCACAGAGAACACAGAGGAAGGAGAGAACAGGCGATCTTTGGGAGTTTTAGATATCGCTCTTTTGTTTCGCGCAAAGTCGCAGCGAAGCGATCGCCACTCCAAATCTTCTATACTTGTACTATGTAAAGGTAATCAAATTCTCTATGATTACAAACACTAATACCCAAATGAAAACCAATCAATATCCATTTGCTCAAGAATTAATCACAGATACTCAAGGTAATATTCGTAAAGTAATTATCGATTTTCAAGACTATCTACGTTTATTAGAAGTAATTGAAGATGAAGGATTGATATTAGCAATCAAAGAAGTACAACAAGAAATACCATTAAATATTAATGAAGCATTAGCCGAATTAGAAAGAGAGTGAATACCCAGTATCTATCCAGCTTTATTAAAGATTTAAAAGCACTCAAAAGTACACCTTACTATGAGACGATTAAAGTACTTGCTTTTGAAGAAATACCACTAATAGCTAACTTTGAAGAAATTACTAATATCAAAAAGCTTCAAGGATATGATGATATTTATCGGATTCGTATAGGTGATTATCGGATCGGGATTATATTTGACGGTGAAACACTAATATTTCAGCGCGTGTTACATCGCAAAGATATTTATCGCTATTTTCCAAAGTAAGTCAAATTAGTTATTTTGTAGAATTGTGCGATCGCACAATAGAGATTTTGCAGGCGATCGCTCTTTTCAACGAACCACAGAGACGCAGAGGAAGAAGAGAGCGATCGCACGCTGAAAATTTTACAGGCGATCGCTCTTTTTAGAGAACTTGGCGCGTGCGATCGCTTTTCAATCTACTTATTTTAGATTAGTATTGAATATTACTGTAGAGACAATCAACGTGAGCAAATCACAAGCAACTTGGAGTGCTGACGGAAGCCATATTCCTGATATAAATCCTCATACCAAAGCCAAGCATCAAATTCTTGAAACATATCTTGAAAATCTTATTTGCACACTTTATGGCAAAGGTAGACATGGACAAACAACGTTTACTTTTGTTGATGGATTTTGTGGAGGTGGTATGTATTATGACCAGGATAATAAAACAGAGTGGCAAGGCTCACCTCTTAGAATTATAGAAGCTATTCGCGCAGGCTATAAAAAATCAAAACGCCAGTATGATTTAAATGTTAAATTTATTTTTATAGATAATAAGCGAGAACATTTAGCTTGTCTTAAAAATTATTCCATGCCAAAAGCGGGTCTAGGCGAGTTAGTTAATGGGCAACCACATGAATTTAAAGGCGAAGTTGGAAAGTTAGTAGAAGAATGTGAATTTATATGTGGCGAATTTGAGAACTTGGTAAATGAAGTTATATTCAAAATCGATATTCGCAAAGGACACTCGTTCTTTTTTCTCGATCCCTTTGGATGGACTGATGTTTCTATGCAAAGTATTAGAAAAATTAATAACTTAAAGCGATCTGAAATACTTTATACATATATGATTAATTATATTAAAAGATTTGTTTGTGATAGGGATGGTAAAGATAAAGATACATTTAACAGAATCCTAGATGCAGAAGAATACTATCAATTTGATAATTTTAATACTTTTAATAGAATTGGAGGTCAATGTTATCTCAGAAATGAATCGATGAGATTATTTAGAGATAAGGGTAAAGCTAAATACGTATTTACTTTTTCAATGATTCCTAGAGGTGATGTTAGCGTTTTATATTATTTAATGCATCTTTCTCAAAAGCTTACGGCTTTAGAAGTAATAAAAGAAAGTTTTTGGCAAGAAAATAACTTAGATTATCAATATTATTTTGAATTGTATGGACATGGGTTCAGAACAGCAGATTTTTATGAAGAAAACCAAAAGGAATTAAAATTTGATATTACCAAAAATAGCGAATATTTCTGTTTAGAAAAATTAGATAGTCATTTGGGCAATATTATACGTAATAATCAAGACGGAATTATTTTTCATGAGCTTTGTCATCAAACGATGGAACGTAACCCAGCCAGTAAAGAGCATTATACAAGTTATATAAATCTCCTGAGAAATGAAAAAGAAATAGAGATTTGGAGAAATGGGGAAATAGTAAAAGGGCGTAAAGTTGATTTATATAAAAGTGATATAATAAAGCTAACTAAATATAAACAGCTTTTAATTTTTTAAAATGCTTTTTATTATATCTTAATAACCAAAATAAGGATTTGATAATTGTAATACTAATAATAAACTCTATAAATAAAAGTGTGCGCTATGTCTATTGTTAAAGGCGTTGAAAAAATTGTTAATCCTCTGCAACAGAGCGCTCTTAACAAAAAAGGGCTATGTGACTATGTGGTTAATGTAGCATCAGGGTGTTTGCATGGATGTACATTCTGTTATGTACCTTCTACGCCTGCAATTAGGACAAAGCAAGCACAATTGCATTCAAAAGGAGTAACCGATCCTCAAATGGATTGGGGACAGTATTTATTTGTTCGAGAAGAGATACCTGAGCAACTAGAAAAAATCCTTAGTCGTAAAAGGTCTTGGCGTGAAACACCAGCAGGAAAAGGCGTAGTATTAGTCTGTTCTGGTACTGATCCTTATCAAACTAAACAGACTGCAAATGTTACGCGGGGTGTTGTTGAGGCTTTATCGAGATATAAGAAAAAAATCCGAATTCTTACTCGTGGTCTGTTATGGGTAAATGATATTGATATTCTTAATCATACCAACGTGATCGTTGGTATGAGTTTACCATACCTAAATGATGAACTCAGTCGCCAGATTGAACCTCAAGCTCCTCCTCCCTCCGAACGTTATAAAGCAATGCTGGTAGGTCATAAAGCTGGGTGTAGAATGTATGTTGCAGTTGCTCCTACTCCTCCAAATATGACTTTAGATGATTTCAAAAGACATTTGGAAAAAATAATGTGTATCAATCCAGAGGTTATATTTTGGGAGCCTATTAACGCTCGCGGAAGTAATGGAAAACGTATGATAGCGGCAGGCTTGGATTTTACGGATTCCATAAGGCATAAAAAGTCATGGGCAGAATGCTTTAAAAGGCAATGGAATTACATTGAAACAGCCGCAAGAGAGGTTGGATGCGAGGATCGACTTCATATTTGGCCTGATCCTGAACTTAGAGGGCTTGTTGATGATGTCAAGCTGGATTATTGGTTGTATAAGCCAACAGTGGAAAAGTGGGATAGCTTGACATCCTTAAAAAAGTAGAGACGCGAAATTTCACGTCTCTACTTTTTGTGTTCTCTGTGCCTCTGCGGTTCGTTAAAGTTGCTTCACTTCCGAAACCAACTTCGACACCATATCCTTCGCACTACCAAAAAGCATCGTCGTTTTATCCTTGTAGAACAACTCATTATCTACACCGGCAAAACCCGTACTCATCCCGCGCTTAATTACAATTGTCTGCTTCGCCCGATCAACTTCCAAAATCGGCATACCATAAATCGGGCTATTTTTATCACTCCGCGCCGCCGGATTTACCACATCATTTGCCCCAATTACCAAAGCCACATCCGCTTGTTCAAACTGGGGATTAATATCATCCATATCGTACAACTGGGTATAAGGCACATTTGCTTCAGCCAGCAACACATTCATGTGCCCCGGCATTCTCCCAGCAACAGGGTGAATGGCATACTTGACATCAACACCCATTTTTTCTAACTGATCTGACAATTCCCGGACGCTATGTTGCGCTTGGGCAACTGCCATACCATAACCAGGTACAATTACCACAGAACGGGCATAACCCAACATCATCGCCCCTTCTTCAGGATCGATACTGCGGACAGTTTGATCGGTTGCACCACCACTAGCAGCAGCACCACTAGAACTAGAACCTGTACCAAAAGCGCTGAACAGCACACTAAATAACGAGCGGTTCATCGCCTTACACATAATTTCGGTGAGGATTAAGCCAGAGGCTCCTACCAAAGCACCAGCGATGATTAACATATTGTTCATCACCACGAACCCAGCTGCCGCCGCCGCCACACCTGACAACGAGTTCAACAGCGAGATTACCACTGGCATATCGCCGCCACCAATGGGGATGACGAACATCACGCCCAGCACCAATGAAACGCCAACCACTCCCAAGAATATAGGTAAGCTATCTGGTGTGATGATTAAATAGGCACTACCTACTATATAAGCACCCAAAAGCAAAAGGTTAAATGGTTGCTGGAATGGAAATGTAATTGGGGAACCGCTAATTAAACCTTGCAATTTGGCAAAGGCTAAAAAACTACCTGTGAAGGTAATACCACCGATTAACACATCCAATAGTATGGAAATGTTGACATCAAGGGGTATCGGCTGCGAACTATCTAATAATCGCGAGAATTCGGCAACAGCTACTAAAGCCGAAGCCGCACCGCCCAAACCGTTGAGTAAACCCACCATTTGGGGCATTTCGGTCATTTGGACTTTGTAGGCAACGATCGCACCAATTCCCGATCCAATCGCCAAGCCTAACAATATCATCTCGTAGTTCAACACATGCTGATCCAGCATTGTCGCTGCGATCGCTAGCAGCATCCCCACAGCCGCGACAAGATTACCGTTTCTCGCTGTAGCAGGCGATCCCAGCTTTTTCAAGCCCAGAATGAATAACGATGCAGCGACTAAGTACGTCAGCTGAATGCCAGTTGGTAAAAAGTCGCTCACGCCTTAATCTCCTTCTTCTTGAACATTTGCAACATTCTGTCTGTCACTAAAAATCCACCCACAACGTTGACTGTTGCCAATACCACAGCAATCAAACCAAGAATTACTGACACACTGGTGTCTCTTGCACCAGCAGCAACTATTGCCCCCAGTACCGAAATGCCAGAAATCGCGTTTGAGCCTGACATTAAGGGCGTGTGTAAAGTCGGTGGGATTTTGTTGATGACTTCAAAGCCGATAAAAGATGCCAACACAAATACAAACAAAGCAGCAAGTAATGCCTCTGTCATGAAAATCAAAACTCCTTTTATAAGTGGGAAGTGGGAATTGGGAATTGGTTATTCTCCTTGTCCCCTTGTCCCTAATTAACCGCCGATTGTTGAGTACTCAAAGCTTGTAGCGCATCCCGCACTCGTTGATTGCGAATTTCACCAGCGTGGGTAACGCAAGCTGCATCAACGATGTCGTCGCTAAAGTCTACTTGCAAAACTTTGTCTTTGATTAGCAATTGCATCAACGATGTTACGTTCTTGGCATACAATTGGCTGGCGTGAATTGGCATTGATGATGGGAGATTGATGGGGCCGATAATTGTTACACCGTTCCACACAATATCTTTGCCGGGTTCGGTACAGGCGCAGTTACCACCCTGATCGGCAGCCAAATCCACAATTACTGAACCTGGTTTCATTTGTGCCACCATTTCTTCTGTAACTAGCCGTGGTGCTTGTCTTCCAGGTACTTGAGCGGTGGTAATTACGACATCAGAATTTTTGACGTGTTCGGCGACAACTTCTTGGGTACGTTGTTTGCTAGCCTCAGAAATTTCCTTGGCGTAACCCCCAGCAGCAACGGTTTCTTCGTCTAATTTGACTTCAACGAATTTTGCCCCTAAGCTTTGCACTTCTTCTTTAACGGCGGGACGAATATCAAAGGCTTCTACTACTGCTCCCAAACGTCTGGCGGTGGCGATCGCTTGCAATCCGGCTACACCAGCGCCCATAATAAATACTTTCGCTGGTGCGATCGTCCCTGCGGCTGTGGTTAACATTGGGAAATATTTTGGTAATGCAGCTGCCGCAATTAATACTGCCTTGTAACCTGCTAATGAAGCTTGCGAGGACAAAGCATCCATACTTTGCGCCCTGGTAGTACGGGGGATCATCTCCATACTCAAAGCTGTGATTTTCCTATTTGCTAGTTGCTGCGCCACAATAGGATTTCCCAAAGGATTCAGGAAACTTACTAATACAGCCCCTTCCTTTAACAAATCAACTTCTGAGCGTCCATCTTCTCGTTCTTGCGGTGGGCTGACTTTTAAAAGAATATCTGTTTCGCCCCATAATTTGGCAGTATCGCTGATTATTGTAGCTCCTGCGGCTTCATAGTCAGTATCGCTGAAAAAAGATCGTTCTCCTGCACCTGTTTCTACCCAAACTTCCAAACCTTGCTTTACCAATCGAGCAACGGTGTCAGGAATTAATGCCACACGACGTTCGCAAACTTCAATTTCTTTAGCAACTGCTATTCTCATGAAATCTCCTGAAGATAAATACTTAATCTCTGCCAAGTAAGTGATTGTCCAGATGATGCGTGTCCCGCACTCATAGTACTTAGGCAGGAACATCAACCATGAATTTTACTTGTAGATTGAACCTTGAATCTTTCCTCTCCCACTCTTAGCTCTCCAGGCAAAGCCTCACTTTGCCGCTCGCAGATGTCATATTTTCAGATAGTTGCAAACAGGGTTACGTATTGCACATCCTAAGTTGATTCCCAAATTTTGCATCTTTATCTTTAGCTTGTTTTCGGGATTGAGAAATTTTGGTATTCCTTTCTTATAGAGTAATATTGACCGAATTTTTGAAGCTTGAGAATTTCCAAATCAAATTTTAATGATTACGAATTTCATTCCAACTTATCTTAATCAATTTATCTCAAGTTAACTGGCGATCGCTGATGGCATCCCTCAATTTTTATAACAAAACTCTCAAATTTAGATACACTTGTACATATTTAGAAACACAATCAAATCCCCACTGTATTTATATTTAGTTGAAAATTTGACCAACTTAGTCATCAAATCAGTACTCTGCAAGGGTAATGAAGTAAATTGGTTATTGGTTAAATTTACTACTAAGGAATTTTACTGTCGCCTAAACATCAGGGAGAATGGCACTTTTTGTTGTTACGGAACGTCAATTGTCAGGAAGTGAGTAGTAAACTTTAGTAACGAATACTAACACACAGTTATTTTAGATAACAGATTTATTTTTTGGTAGAGGAAGCTCAATTATGCGACGTTTACTTTCCGCTTTAGCCGTGACTAGCTGTTTAGTGACTGGATTTCCAGCCCTGACTTGGGCAGATAGCTTACCAGGATTTACACTCTTTAGCGGTGTTAAAGCCGACAATCAACTGCCCTTTCGGTTAGATTTTGGCGGACAAGCCAATGGTTGGGATCGTTACATATTAAAGATTCCAGCCAAAAGAATGAAATTGGCAGTTGGTCAATTTGCCATTACCTACCCCGATTATTACAAAGGAACTTTTGACCAGAAAGAAATTGAAGTCCGAGTCAAAGGTAAAGCAGTTCCACTTTCTGAGGTGAAGTGGGACAAAGAAGGTAAGCTGATTAATATTTATCCTCAAGAGCCCGTGCCAGCAGGTAGTGCAGTTGAGGTAGTCTTTTCTAACGTGAAAAACCCATCCTTCGGCGGAGTTTACTATTTTAATTGTCAAGTTCTCTCCCCTGGCGATGTACCACTACTGCGCTACCTGGGAACATGGATTTTGAGCATCAATTAAGACTGGGGAATGGTTACTGGAGACTGGGCAGATAAGGGAACAAGAGGAATAATCAATTCCCAATTCACTAAAAAAGGTGATACAGTTAGAGATTGTGAGTTTTTATAAAAATCACCTAAGAGGAGAAGAGTATGAAAAGAACACTAGGCGGCACTAGCCGTAAGAGAAAAAGAACCTCTGGTTTTCGCGCCAGGATGCGCACACCAGACGGTAGAAACGTGATTAGCGCTAGGAGAAGAAAGGGTCGTCACCGTTTGAGTGTTTAGGACATATTGAGCTAAAAGAGCATCTGTGGCTTTGCCTAAAGCAAATCGGCTAAAATCCCGCAAGGATTTCCAAGCAGTTTTCCGGGAAGGAATTCGGCGTAATGGCTCTTACTTAACATTGAGAGCCTTAAAGCCGTTGTGTTCAAGAAAACCTTCTTTGGACACTGCCACCCAGAGTACACAAGCGATTGACTCAGTAAATCTTGCCAGCACGCGAATTGGTATTTCCATAAGCACAAAAGTCAGTAAAAGGGCAGTGGTTCGCAACCGAATCAAACGGCAAATTACCTCTGCTTTATATAACTTGCTACCCAAATTATCACCAGGATGGCGGTTAGTGTTCATTGTCAAACCCACAGCAGCAGAATCTAAGTGCGTAAGCCCACAATTTCTGCAAGAATTAGAGCAGTTGTTGGCACAAGCTGAGGTGTTCGATGGGAATTCGTGAAGATGTTTATTATGAAGGTGGCCCCCATATTGGGGATTTAATTGTCAACCTGCTAATTGGGTTAACTGTCGTTGGAATACCATTAACAGTTGGAGCAATTGTTAGGGCATTGTGGCTGCGTTTCCGCATCACCGACCGCCGAGTTACCGTAATCGGAGGTTGGCAGGGGCGCGATCGCACTGACATAATTTACTCAGAAATTGTCAAAGTTGTTACCATCCCCCGTGGCATTGGTTTGTGGGGAGATATGGTACTAACCCTCAGAAATGGCAGTCGTCTCGAATTGCGTGCAATTCCCAAATTTCGGGAAGTCTATGACTACATTAATGAAAGAATTGCTGCGAAAAATCCCGAATATAGCGCTACTGCTAACAAGTGATCGAAGCAAGGGGAGGGAGAAGAACCAATGCTCAATTCCCAATGCCCTATTTGAATGTGCGGCTATCCGTAGCGAAGGGTAGTCGCACATAATTAATGATTTAGATAAATTAGATTCAGTCAGTTTACAGTACCTCAGGTTGAATTCAGAATAATGGATTTTGGTATCGGCTTTCTCTCGAACAACGTGATGCTGCCAATCATAGATTTCTTCTATGGTATATTTCCGAGCTACGGATTGGCGATCGTTGCTTTGACATTGATAGTCCGCTTCGCGCTCTATCCCCTGAGTGCTGGCTCAATTCGCAACATGCGGAAGATGCGAATTGTACAACCTCTAATGCAGAAGCGGATAGCAGAAGTTAAAGAGCGTTATAAGGATGAACCGCAAAAGCAGCAGGAGGAAATGGTCAATGTCCAAAAAGAATTTGGCAACCCCTTGGCAGGCTGTTTTCCATTACTAGTACAAATGCCGGTCTTATTAGCGCTGTTTGCTACTTTGCGGGGTTCGCCTTTTGCAAGTGCGAACTACAGCGTTAACTTGCAAATCCTTCCCGCAGAACAAATCGAGCAAATTCAACCGCAAGCCTTTGCTACTGCTCCTCAAAATATTTATGTTGCGGATGGGGAACACGTTAAAGTAGCTGCAATCCTTCCCAGTGGCAGCAAACTGGCCGTTGGAGAACACACTAAGATCCAATATCAGACAGTTGAGGGCAAACCCTTTCAGGTACTTTTAGCAGAACACCCAGAAAATAAGCTAGTTCCTGATTGGAAAGTCACCAAAGGGGAAGAGCGGATAAAAATTGATGCTGATGGCAATGTAGAAGCCTTGCAACCGGGAGAAGTTAGCATTCAAGGAACAATTCCTGGACTAGCAGCAGAAAAAGGTTTTCTATTCATTGATGCTTTAGGCAGGGTTGGCGCACAAGATCCTGATGGCACAATCCACTGGGATATTGTCGCCATGATTGTCTTCTTTGGAATCAGCCTTTATGTTAGCCAAATGCTTTCTGGGCAAAATTCCAGTGGTGGTAATCCCCAGCAGGATACTGTTAACAAAATCACTCCAGTCATCTTCTCTGGGATGTTTTTGTTCTTTCCCCTACCAGCCGGGGTGCTGATGTATATGGTGATTGGTAATATTTTTCAAACCGCACAAACTTATCTTCTTTCCCGCGAACCTCTATCAGAAGAACTGCAAAAAATTGTAGAAACCCAGGAGAAAGAAGCAACAACATCTACTGGACAAAAAGCATTGCCATTTGAACCGAAAAGTTCTAAGAAAAAGGCCACAGGGGGATCATGAATAACATTTCGATGCAGCGAGGGCAGCAGTGGTTAAAAACCCTGCTGGAACTCACTGGAGTACCTGCTGAGATTCAGGGTCATTTAGAAACGGCCCAATCTCAAGAAGGCGATTCCCCAGAACCAGATAATTACTGGTTGACAATCGAGCAAACTAATTTGACGACAGAGCAAATTCAGGTATTAATTGGTACTGATGGTTCTGTGCTAGATGCGATTCAGTATCTAACTAATTCGGTTTTAAACCTGAGCCAACCCCCAGAGGAACAAGCCTCTTACACTATTGAGTTGAATGGCTACCGAGTCAAAAGGGAAGCCGAAATTCGCGCACTAGCAGAAGCAGCAGCCGATGAAGTGCGCTTTTCTGGTAGAGAAGTAGAAATCAAATCTCTAAGCTCTGCTGAAAGGCGACAAATCCATACCTTCTTGAAGGAATTTGGAG
The DNA here is from genome assembly GCF_002245975.1 of Nostoc sp. 'Peltigera membranacea cyanobiont' 213. NCBI lineage: Bacteria > Bacillati > Cyanobacteriota > Cyanophyceae > Nostocales > Nostocaceae > Nostoc > Nostoc sp. 'Peltigera membranacea cyanobiont' 213. The sequence goes on from NZ_NOLI01000004.1 coordinate 64,766, forward strand.
ATTTGGAAACCTTCAGTCGCGGCAAAGAGCCACATCGTCATCTGGTTGTGCAGCCAGCTTCGTTGGAAGAAGAGAGACGCGATTAATCGCGTCTGTACAAGGGTTAATTGAAAGCTCAATATAATTTCAAAATTTCTCTTGTTCCTAAAAGCTAAAATAAAGATGTAGTATCAGTATTATTGCTGATAATGACCATTAATTTTCGTGAGGATGTCTCACAAATCCTATGGACGCAATTTATATTCCGCAGCTAACGAAAGCCCCGGAGCGGACAGAGGAAGTTCAAGTTGAGGAATTTCTGCCTGGTCTGGAAACGTTGACACCAGTTCGCGGTCATGTGCGCGTGCAGCATAATGGCACTTACTTGGAAGTGTCCGCTCAGGCAGAAACAATTATTACTTGTACCTGCAATCGCTGCTTACAGCAATACAATCGCCGCTTAGGGCTTGATACCAAAGAAATCATCTGGTTAGATGAAGCTGCAAATCAAGTAAATGACTTGCCCTTAGAGCGGGAAGTGGTTATGGAAGAGTTGCTTGAAACCCTTCCACCCGATGGTTATTTTTCTCCTAACGAATGGCTGTATGAGCAGATGTGTTTAGCAGTACCTCTGCGCCAGCTGTGCAGTAGGAATTGTCCAGGTATTCCTGTAATTAGTACTGTTGAGAGTTCTGATAGTTCTGAAACTCCAGTTGATAACCGTTGGGCTTCTCTGGAAGCACTGAAAAAGCAACTTCCGGGCTAATAGCTTATTGCTTATGCCTAAAATTCTGTGATTTCCCGCCCGTGCGATAGCTTTCGGGAATAATTAACTCGACAGAGACAGCATGGGTGGTAAATATTAAGAGGCTTGTAAGATGCGATCGCAGAAGTTTTCGGTCTACTATTGTATCTCGGCTCGACATTACACTTTTACAAGGCATCACCGGAAAAATTAGGGTGACTGACCATCAATAACATTTAGAAAATCTTCAGCCGTGATAATTGGGCAAGAAAAATTATCTTTTAGACTGAGTAAATCGCGATCGCCGGTCATGAGATAATCAGCCTCACTGACCACAGCCAAAAGTAAAAAAGGCACATCAAACGGATCGCGACATTTAGGAATTACAGGCAAGCGGCCGGGCATCGCTACAGCTTCACAAAAGAGTATGTAATCCGATAGTAAATCTTCTTGCTCAGTTGGCGTGAGCTTAAACTTTGGATAAGCCAGCACTCGGATTAACTCAGTTGTTGTCGCTTTAGAAACCAGCACAGTGAAGAGATCGTCCTGCCATGCCAAACGAAGCCTAGATACTCTGCCCCCAAATATCAGCGCCGAGATAATGATATTAGTATCAATTACCACCCGTGGACAAACCATTACGATTGACGCGCCCAAGCCACTGCATCAGCCACATCCTGCTCACTCAGTCCTAAATCCGCCAGCTTAGATCGAACCGCATCAGCCCGATGAATTTTTACAGGAGTCAGAATAATTTGCCCTCCCTCCACCTTTACCTCAAAATACTCAGCCTCACCGATTTCACGAGTAATACTTTTAGGCAGCGTTAGTTGATTTTTAGAAGTTAACTTGGCGAGCATGACTTGCCTCCTAGCCTTTGCTATCAAATGTAAGGATTCCTTACTTGAGTATATACATCTTACCTTACTAAATCTAAAACCTTCCCAGGTTTGGTAACAGAACATTAAGAGCATCTTAACCAAGGTGATTTCCCGCCCGTGCGTAGTTTACCGCCGTAGGCATCGCAATTGTCCAGGTATTCCTATAAGTAGTACAGTTGATAATTCCGATATTCCTGAAACTCCAGTTGATAACCGTTGGGCTTCTCTGGAAGGTTTGAAAAAGCAACTTCCAGGGTAATAATTTGATAATTACGTCAGACTGAAGTCTGCGGCTACACGAACTAAGCCTGTCTACACAGGCTTATTGTTTTGTATTTTATTAAATACTTTTGGTAAGATTTGATAGTCATATTTCTATCTAAAAGATAGCCAAAATTGTTGTATTTTATCAATTACTAAAACTAAGTTAATCAGAATGTTCATAAGTTCTTGCTTCAACTAATATTAAATAATCTCCTCTTCAAGAATTATAAGAAATATTCATTATTTTAAATTACTAATTTTTTAATTTTATAATTAAGCAAACAATGTTTAACATAAAAATTTATCAGTTAATACTATTAAAGCTTCTTTTGTTAAACTAGTGATCAGTTAACTTTCAATAAAAAAATTACATAATGAAGACTTTTGACTGGGAAAGTCGTATTAGAGAATGGAGCCGTCAGCGAATAGAAGCGCTCGAAGAGTATGAGCAGGAAGAGTTGTCTCCAGAAGTTATTGAATATGGATCTTTAGGCTATCCAGGTGCAACTGAAGAGCAAATCTCTGCTGAGGAAGCTAGATTAGGTGTAACCTTTCCGCCTTCTTACAGAGAGTTTCTCAAAGTTTCCAATGGGTTGCATTCTACTTCAGAGTATGGCATCAAATTTTCTTCAGTTGAAGAAATTCAGTGGTATATTTTAGGCAAAGAAATCTCTATAGATGATTTGATAGAACTGCACCAGCATTTGGAACCAGTACCAGATGAAGAATACTTTATTTACGGTGATGAGCAATCTTATAGTCGCGTAGAACATCTACAAACGTGTCTAGAAATTAGTACTGAAGACTATCCGATGATTTTTTTACTTAATCCTCAAGTTATTACAAGTGATGGTGAGTGGGAAGCTTGGTATTATGATTCTAAATATGGAGACGCACAAAGATATCCATCTTTTGGTCAAATGATGGAAGAAATATTAAACGATCCAGAATTTTTAGGATAAACTACGCGAAACCCAACCCCCTGAACCACAAGAGGAGAAGTTTTTCAGATATCGTGAAAAGTCAGACCGATTATTCAGTTTGGTTATTTTCTTCTTTCATTTGTTCTAACAATAGACGAAATGAAGAATTCGAAGTATAGCCATTTATATTTATTCCTCTTGCTTTTAACGTCTGCAATAGTTTCGAACGAATATAAAATTCTGCTGTTTTGCCTATATGAATTAAAGCGTCAATTATCTCTTTATTCCAGTTACCAAGTTTTGTAAAAGCGTCAACGGATAAGTAGTGAGTATATTCATCGGAACTTTTATAGATTAAATCAATTAGAGCATTCACAGCCTCTCTATTACCTTTTGCAATAAATCCTAAACTATAAGCAACATACTGCTGAGTATGTTCTTCTTCAGTTATTTGTGCCAAACTTATTAGACTAGTAATTGCATATTGATTACCAACAGCAATTTTTGCCAAATTCTGAGCTGCTATCCTGCGGGTAGGTATACGAGCAGTGTTGATTTGCTCAATCAGAGTTTGGATAACATCATTATTATCAGTACCAATTTCGCTCAAACTTTGAATTACTGCCCAGCGTGTTGGTTCATCAATTGTGGTACGTACTACATGAATCAAGGCAGCTATTACATCCGGGTTATTAGCACCAATAAATCCCAAATGTTTAGCAGTCTGTTTGAGAATAGCGTTATCTTGACTTGTGCATAGTTGCTGAACGAGAAAAGCAATATTGTATTGTTCTTGCTGGTTACTCATTGGCTTTCTGAACCAAGAAAGTTGTACATTGCGTTCAAGAGAAACTAACCAATAACAGCTAAATATGAACTTCCGTGAAGAGTTTAAATTGCTGCTACGTGCCCGCTACCCTTTGATTTATATTCCCACTTATGAGGAAGAACGGGTAGAAGCAGCAATCCGGGAAGAAGCAACTAACCAGGGTAATCGCCCGGTGTATACTTGGGATTTTGTCGATGGCTACCAGGGAAACCCTAATGATGTTGGGTTTGGACGACGTAACCCGTTGCAAGCTTTAGAATTTATCGAAAAATTACCAGCTTCCGCACCTGCGGTATTGATTTTACGAGATTATCATCGCTTTTTAGATGATGTAGCGATCGCACGCAAACTCCGCAATCTGTCCCGACTCCTCAAGTCGCAACCAAAAAATATTGTACTACTGTCACCACGCATCGCTATTCCTGACGATTTAACCGAAGTTCTGACAGTCGTCGAGTTTCCCTTACCCGCCGCCCCAGAAATTAAAACTGAGGTAGAACGCTTACTACAAAGTACTGGTAACTCACTTTCTGGCCAAGTTTTAGATGACTTGGTGCGTTCTTGTCAAGGGCTTTCAATGGAAAGGATTCGTCGGGTTTTGGCAAAAGCGATCGCTACCCACGGCGAATTGCAGCCAGAAGACGTGGATCTCGTTTTGGAAGAAAAGCGCCAAACTATCCGCCAAACCCAAATCCTGGACTTCTACCCCGCCACTGAGCAAATTTCTGATATCGGCGGATTGGATAACTTGAAAGACTGGCTGATCCGTCGGGGAGGCTCATTTACAGATAAAGCCCGACAGTACGGATTACCGCACCCGCGTGGTTTAATGTTGGTGGGTATTCAGGGAACTGGTAAATCTTTAACAGCAAAAGCGATCGCTCATCACTGGCATTTACCCTTACTACGTCTGGATGTGGGCAGGTTATTTGGTGGTTTGGTGGGTGAGTCAGAATCTCGGACTCGGCAAATGATCCAAGTAGCCGAAGCCCTCGCTCCCTGTATTTTGTGGATTGATGAAATAGATAAAGCCTTTGCTGGAGTTGGTAGCAAAGGTGATGCCGGAACAGCCAGCCGGGTGTTTGGTACTTTTATCAACTGGCTAGCCGAAAAAAGCTCACCCGTGTTTGTCGTCGCCACCGCCAACGATATCCAAGCTTTACCCCCGGAAATGCTGCGTAAAGGACGATTTGATGAAATTTTCTTTGTGGGATTGCCCACCCAAGAAGAGAGAAAAGCAATTTATGATGTTCATTTATCCCGATTGCGCCCCCATAACTTGAAAAGTTATGACATTGAAAGGTTAGCTTATGAAACGCCCGATTTTTCTGGGGCAGAGATTGAGCAAACTTTAATTGAAGCGATGCATATTGGATTTAGCCAAAACCGCGACTTTGCTACCGACGATATTTTAGAAGCAGCTAGTCAAATTATCCCGTTGGCGCGAACTGCCGTAGAGCAAATTCAGCAACTCCAAGAATGGGCGGCGGCTGGGAGAGCGCGTTTAGCATCGAAACACAATCCTTTAAGCGATCGCCTCCGGCGCACTACGTGAACGCTTCAACAGTGGCTACAATAATTGATTAGTTAATAATTGCTAGTTAATAGCCAATAGTTAATCATGAATTACTATTGACTATTGACTATTTACTACTGGCAATCGGGTTTTAATTATGTTGTCTGGCTTAACAAAATTTATACTTGGGTTTTTCTTAGCGATCGCTGTATTGGTAGGTGGCGGCGTTGCAGTTGCACTCTATTTCATGAATCGCACCGGCATACCTCCTGCCAAACCCGTTTTTTCCAACGATAGCCCCTCGGTAAAAGCCCAAGCTCCAAAAGGAACTCAGCCTGGAGGAGCTAAACCCAGCCTAACACCTGGGACATCTACTAAATCGTCTCCAACCTCCACTCCCACAGAATCACCAAAGGCTACCCCATCACCAAAACCATTGCCATCGGGAGCTTACCGAGGGCGTGTTAGTTGGGCTGAAGGCTTGAGTTTGCGATCGCAACCAAATCAAGAAGCTGAAAAAATTGGTGGGGTTGCTTTTAATCAAAAAATTATTATTTTGTCAGAAAGCGAGGACAAAGCTTGGCAAAAGATCCGTTTGGAAGGTAGCGAACAAGAAGGTTGGGTGAAAGCAGGTAATACTGAAAAAGTTGATGAACAACAGCCTGAAAAACCAGAGCAATAAAAATTCTATAAATAAATTTTGTTGCTCTGAAACTAGGATGGCTCTTTTAATTCTTTCTCCCTTCTAAGAGTAGATCCCCTCCCCCTGGCTATTCTGGTGAATTACTTGTAAATAATCATACAAAAAGCAAGCATAACACAGAGAAACTGGTATAATCCTCCATAGCCATAACTTGAAAAAAGCAAGTGAAAACAGGGGTAAATAGTTATTTAACTAAGCTTGCCTCAGTCTATGAGGCATCCAAAAGTGTCAAGACTGTTCCTAGCGTAGCTAATTTCAAATTTTTGAATTGGAAAAAGTTATCTAGCGGTGCGTCAATGCGTCTTTTATCTGTGGCACTGATTACAGGGCTTCTGAGTATAGCTGGGCAAGCTTTAGCACTTCAGAAAATCGGAAGTAATGGGCCGGAAGTTAGCAGTAGCCAGAGATGTTTAAAAAAATTAGGCTACTTTAACGGCCCTGTTACAGGTAAGTTTGCTGCTTTGACTCAAAATGCTGCGATCAAATTTCAGCAAGCAAACAGAATACCTGCTGATGGGGTTATAGGTGTTAATACGCAACAGGCTTTACAACGAGCATGTCAAAGTAGAACTGCTGGTAGGAATAATAGTACCGCATCGCGTAGGCGCAGCCCACCGCAGGCATCGCCAAGTGGCCAATATCCTGTTCTCTCTCAAGGCAAAACTGGTGCAGCCGTGACAAGGTTACAACAGCGTCTGCGGCAGTTAGGTTACTTGAATGCTAATCCCACTGGAAATTTTGGCCCAAAGACTAGAGATGCTACGATCAAATTCCAGCGAAATTATGGGATAGCTGCTAACGGGATTGTGAATCAACAAACTTGGAACGCACTGCTAGGTTCGTCTCCAACTCAAGCCAGAACCAGTCTCTCTACCCAACAAGTCAGAGAACTACAAGTGCGGTTGCGGCAGTTAGGTTATTTTAATACTAATCCCACTGGGACTATTGGCCCGGTAACTAGAAATGCTGTGAGCAAATTCCAGCAAAATAATCGCCTACCTGTAGATGGCATTGCCAATGCTCAAGTTTTGGAGGCAGTGCGTAGAGTCTCTACAGGCGGATCTATTACTCAACAACCGAGCAGAGATTATCTGACTGTAGGCGATCGCGGAGATAATGTCACATTAGTTCAAGAGCGTTTATCGCAGTTGGGTTTCTCTAATATCAATCCTGATGGCTTTTTCAGCGATTACACCAGAGATACTGTGATTGCATTCCAGCAATATTCTCGAATTAATGCTACTGGAAATGTAGATTGGGCAACTTGGCAAGCATTAGGTTTGAATAGCTCAACTGGGGGTAATTATACTGAAGCTAATAGTTATGCATCAACTCCTAATAATGACTATGTAGCACCTCAAACTTATCGCTCTGTATTACCTCCTAGTAGTGGTTATGTGGTACCTGTTAACAATGGCAACACATTAGTTGCTAGTAATCCTTACAGAGTAATAGTGCCAATTTCCAGTAATGATACTCTGAGTAAAGTGCAACAGTATATACCTGATGCCATCACAGAGCAATCCCATCTAGGGGATTATGTGAATGCTGGAGCATTTAGCGATCGCGCCCAAGCCGAAACCCTAACGAAAAAGCTCCGCTCATTAGGTCTGGATGCACGAGTAAAATACAATTGAATTAGGGACTGGGGATTGGGGACTGGGAAGATTTGATTAAATTGACAAACTTAGCTGCGAACCTTCTTGAGTTTTATTCACCTCAATTCTGGCTTGGAAAGCTTCTTTGAGGTGGGGCATGTGGGTAACGGTGAGGATGCAAGCGAAATCGGAGGAGATCGCATTAATCGCGGCAATCAGGCGATCGCATCCTTCAGCATCTTGTGTACCAAAACCCTCATCTACAATCAACAATTGCAACGCCGCCCCCGCCCGTTGCGCTAATAATTTCGCCAGTGCCAAACGGATGGCAAAGTTAATTCTAAAGGCTTCTCCACCAGAGTAAGTTTCATAAGATCGCGTTCCTCTAGAATCGGCGATTAAAATATCTAGGGTGTCTATCAGCTTGGCATTTTTCTTAGTTGATTTAGCACTACGTCCAGCTTTTTGAGTAATAAATTGTACATGAAACTGATTGCCGCTCAACCGCGAAAGTAGTTGATTTGTCTCAGCTTCCAGTTGTGGCAACACATTTTCAATCATCAGTGCTTGGATACCATTTTTACCAAAAGCTTGCGCTAATTCCTGATAAACACGATATTCTTGCTTGCAAGATTGTAGTTGCTGTTGCTGTTGATCGTACTGAATTTGCAGCGTTTCCAGTTGAAGCGCCAACTGTTCCAAACGCCCCAACTTGGCTATTTGCTCATCGAGTTGTCGTCTGCGTATGGCTAACTGCTGCTCTAGAGCTTGAATTTGGGCAGATGGGTTAGCTGTTGCTTGTAATTGCTGGATAATGCTTTCAATTTGTCCGCCGAGTTTTTGCCGCTCGGTTACTCTGGCGCTTCTGGATTCCTCCAACTCTTGCAATCTCGCTTGGAGTTGAGGATATTGCTGCTGGGCTGACAGCAGTTGTTGATACCGCAAATGCCAAGATTGAGCTTGGCGGACAGCCGTACGTAAACTATTGTGCTGCTCGGAACTGTAACCAATTTCGGCAATATGACGCTCAAGAGCCGCGATTTGTTTAGCGCATTCAGAATCAGTCTGTTCCTGCTGGATTCTGACTTGTAATTGAGCAATTTGGGATTGTAATTCTGGTTTTCGGACTAATAGTTGCCCTTGTCGCTTAGTAGCATCTTTAATCTGCCCTTGTTTGATTTCTGCCCATCGCCACCGTTCAACTTCGCTTCGGGCGAGGGCGTGGTCTTGTTCATTATAATTAGCTTGTTGCAGATATTGGTCTAACTGTCGGAGTTCGGCTTGTTTATCAGGAGCATAATCACCAGCTTGGAGCGATCGCTCTAAATGTTGTTTTTCAGCAGCAATTTGTTGTAATTGTTGTTGAACATCAGTTGTAGCTTCTAACTGGGCTGCCAACTGTCCTCGCTGTTCGCGTAAACCATCGTAACTCGCCAATTGTTGAGAAATATCCCGATATTCCTGCCTCAGTGTCTGAATTTCTTTGTCAGACACAGCCATTTGTTCTCGCACTACCCAAAACTGCCCTTGAGTATCCTCTAACTCAGTCTGGGTTTTTTCCACCACCCGATTCCAGTGATGTTCATCTAAAGGACGCTCACATAATGGACAAAGTGCTTCAGGATTTTGGAGCATTTGCAATTTTTGCTCTAATTCTCCCAGTTGCTTTTCATAATCCCGTTGGTGAGCTTGCAGACGTTCAATAAAGTGTCGCCTTTCTTGCCCTTTTTCCTGCACTCGTTGCAGATAAACCCGCTTTTTCTCCAATTCCTCAATCTGGATTCCCACATCCATCACCGCTTGTTGTAGTTGCGGTTGTCGTCGCTGCTGGCGTTGCAATTGATTCTCAGTACTTTGGAGTTGTTCGAGTCGCGCTAATAAACCAGCATGAGTGCGATCGAGTTGGCTTTGTAAAGTTGCTCGTTGTTGCAACAACGGAGTCACTTGCATTTGCAGTTCATCTAAGCGATTAACATGGTGACGGGCTGCGGCTAGTTGTGACAAAGCAGCTTCGACTTCACCTGATTTAGTTAGAGTTTGCTGAATATCTCGCTCTTGTTGTTGCAAAGCTTCTAGCTGCGCTTGGGCTTGTTGCAGTTGCCGTTCGATTTCGTGAATTTGTTTGGTAAGCTGTTGTTGCTTTTGTTGGCGAGTTTGCCCAGCGCGGGTATATTCTTCAAATTTGGCAGCAAAGGCTTCTTCTTGAGATTGGAGACTTTGATATTGGGCGTATCCAGCTTTAATTTCAGCTTCTTGGTGTAATATTTTTTCTAAATCTGATAGCTGAGAGCCAATAGCTGATTGTTCTTGTTGGAGGCGATCGCAATCTTGGGTAAGATTTTGGTATTGCTGCTTTATAAAGGTGAGTTGTTGTTCCCAATTTTGGCGCTGGTGCTGGACAACTTGCAAACTTTGTAATTGAATATTATCAAAGGCTTGTACCTGTTGCAGTTGGTTGAGTTCGGCTTCTAACTCGACTCTTTGCGCTTGGGTAATCTCGCGTTGTTGCAACTGAGTTTTTATCGACTCCAAAGAACGCTCTAACTCTATTGCTTGTGCTTTGAACTGACGAGAAGATTCCTTTGCCCGTTCTTCCAAATCATCGTACTGATTGAGTTTCAATAACTCCGCTAAAATTTCTTTGCGTTCCGTCGGGCGCTTGAGCATGAATTCATCTGCACGACCTTGACGTAAGTATGCAGAGTTAATAAATGTATCATAATCAAGCTTGATATGTTCTAAAATCAAATCTTGGGTTGCTCTTACCCCTTTGCCAGTGAGCGAGCGAAATCCAGATGGGATTTCAATTTGAAATTCGAGGACACTAGTACCGCCCCGAATTCGGGTACGAATCACCCGATATTTTTGCTGGTTACTTTGGAAAGTAAAATCAACTCGAACTTCTTTTGCGCCAGAATAGATGACATCATCTTCAGCAGTGGCACGGCTTTCACCCCAAATAGCCCAAGTGATTGCTTCCAGAAGCGAAGATTTACCCGCACCATTGGAACCCGAAATACAAGCCGTATGCAAACCACGAAAATCTAAAGTTGCATCACGGTAACTAAGAAAGTTTTTGAGGATAAGTTGTACTGGGATCATTCAGGCTATAGCGCCACATCTACTTTTAATAATTAACAGTACAGATGCACTGTTTGTTAGTTTAGCTATCTAGATATCAGGTTTCTAGTCTTGAAGACATCAATTTTACAAAAATTAACAATATAATGAGTAAATTTTCTTGTTGCCTGAAAAATTTTTGCTATTTCCAGAGAAAAATGAAACTTCCGTGGAGAGCGATCGTTATTTCTCCCTGTCGTCTGAGGTGAAAATATTATAATGACTGCGGCGAATTCTCGAAAGACGATGAGCGATCGCACCTTTCCTACACTCTGTTTGTTTGAAAAGTGTTTAGCTGTGATTTTAGGCACTTGTTGATGAAGAGTACTTACACTAGTCACCACATCACGAGTGAGGCTCTCCAAGCAAGACAATTGAGCATTTCAACTCTCGAAGTAACTGCGTTGTCACTTCGCTGACAGCTAATCCGCCGGCTGTGCGATAACGAACGGAACGCAACACCGCCAAATCAAACGCCTGAGCCTCCCGAATTATCACTCTAGCAATATCATCACCCCTGATTGTTTGGATATTTGTATTCACCTCTAATTGGCTTTTAGAGGTAATATCAGACAATTGAGATACAAAATTTTCCACTCGATTCTGAGGTGTTTTGCGATCGGATACGTGCAATAGTACAACTTCTGCCTGATTAGCATCAGCCAAAATCTGTGCAAACCGCAAAGCGCCGATGGTTTGGCGCGTTAAGTCTCCAACTGGTACAAGAATTCTTTGGATTGTCTTAGGACTACTTAAGAGGCGTGTTACTGCTACTGGACAGTGAGAAGACCAGAAAACGCTATCAATTACACTACCAAATAAGCGGGCACGCAAACCTGTTGTCCGCGACCAACCCATCACTACTAAACTAGCGTTTTGTTCTCGACTGGTGCGGCTAATTCCTAAAGCTGCATCATCATCAATCCGAATTGCTGGTGATACTTCTACCTCAAATTCTTGACTTATGTCTTTAGCTAAATTCAATCTTTCTCGACTTTGATCGAGTGCTGTTACTAATTGCGGATCATCCATCTGAATATGTGCTTTAGTAATAGCTAATGGCACAATTTTTCCAGATTCATGACTAGCCAGTAACGCTGCCATTTCTATTAGATAGCGCTGGGTTTGAGGGTTGTATATTGGCACTACTACAGTAAATGGATCTTGTTTTTTTTCCACTAGATCATCTTCATTACCTTGCCACCAAGTTGTCAAACTATCTGTTGCAAAATCTGACTGAGAAAGCTGTAATGCAGAAGCAAATCGTGCTGTTATTATGGGGCCTAGTATTGCAGTTACCAGCATGAGGACAATCACACTGTTTAAGACAGCTTCACTGATTAAGCGTTCACCAGCAGGATTTTTCGTTTGATAAGCAACCAGCGTTGCTGCTAGTGTGGCTGCTACCTGTGGTAGTGACAATGACCACATTGTTAGCATTTCTGCCGTGTTGTAGCGATACAATAATTTGGCTAAGAATGCCGCTATAAATTTGCTGCCAATCAAAGCTACTACAATTACCAAAGTTAGCCAAATTGAACTGAGGGTTTTGATAAATGCAGGAATATTAATCAATAATCCCATGTCCACAAAGAAACAAGGGATAAATAAAACACTACCAATAAACTCGATTTTTTCTTTAACTGGGCTACGTCCCAGAACATCATTTACAGCTAAACCTGCTAAAAAAGCACCAACGATTTTTTCAACCCCAATTACCTGCGCTCCAACTGATGCTAAAAATAATGCTAGTAAAATAAACAAAAACTGATTACTTTGTTCATCTCCAGAACGGCGAAAAAACTCTTTTCCTGCCCAGTCAAAGCCAAACAGAACGACAGCAGAGTAAATTGCTAATCCACCTAATAAAATCGCTAAACTCATGGCGGAGAATTGTCCTCCATGAATTCCAACACAAATCGCTAATACTAGCAAAGCACCTGTGTCAGTAAAAATTGTGGCACCAATTGTGACGGTTACAGCTTCATTTGTTACCACTCCCAGACGACTCACAATTGGATATGCCAAGAGGGTATGAGAGGCTAGTAAAGAACCAATTAGGACGGAGGAATTCCAACCAAAATTGAATAATCGCCCTGTAGCAATGCCAGCAATCAATGGAACTAAAAATGTTAAAATGCCAAACCCGATTGAGCGATTTCTAGTTTTACGAAACTGCTCTAAGTCAATTTCTAACCCTGCCACAAACATTAAATAAAGTTTGCCGATATCAGAGAGTAGATTGATAGTTTCAGACTCAGGATTTAACAACTTTAGTCCATTTTGCCCTAGTAATATACCTGCAACCAACAACCCCACTAATCCAGGTAGTCGTAGTTTCTCAAATATCGGGGGTACAGTAAAGATTACTGTTAGGAGAATTGTAAATGCAACGATAGGACTGTCTGTTAGCGAGTTCAGTGCCATGTGTAATAATTAAACCTAGACAGAAAATATACAAAATCTTTAAGAAATTTTACTTATAATTTTTATGTATTTAAGTTTTATTGGTTACAAAAAATTAAATTTTTAACAGCATAGATGTTGCGATCGCGATCGCGACTCTACCTTAAGAAGGGGTTATCTACATCTACAGGTTGAAATAAGAATGAAATTTATAGTAACAAAAAGAATAGATGTTTAAATAGTAGGAAATGCGCTCAATAAGTCATAAAACAACAATATTTTCTTAAAAATAGCGGTTATTGTTTAAATGAATTAGAGGTATACATATTTGCCCCCTACTTCTGTCCACCATATCTAGAAAAATCTGGAAGACCGCTCTTATGGGTTCCTATCAATGATAATTTTAAGCATTGGGAACCCCTAAAAATCAGAGTTTATGAACGCAGCCGACGATAAAACGATTGTTCGTGAGTATTTCAATTCCACAGGGTTTGACCGTTGGAAGCGAATCTACGGCGATGGCGAAGTCAACAAAGTCCAACTAGACATTCGCAATGGACACCAGCAAACCGTAGATACAGTTATCGGCTGGTTGAAGGCTGATAATAATTTACCAGAGCTATCAATCTGCGATGCTGGGTGTGGTGTCGGTAGTCTCAGCATTCCCCTTGCGGTAGATGGTGCCAAGGTCTATGCCGCCGATATTTCTGAGAAAATGGTGGAAGAAGGCAAGGATAGAGCCAAACAAACCTTGGGAAATAATGAAAATCCTACTTTTGCCGTGCAGGATTTGGAATCGTTGAGTGGGAGTTACCATACCGTTATTTGCTTGGATGTTCTCATCCACTACCCCCAAGAAAAAGCCGATGAGATGATTTCTCATCTCTGTTCCTTGGCACAGTCGCGGATAATTCTCAGTTTTGCGCCCAAAACTTGCGCTCTGACTATACTAAAGAAAATTGGTAGTTTCTTTCCCGGGCCAAGTAAAGCGACTCGTGCATATTTGCATCGTGAGGCTGATGTGGTGAAAATTTTAGAAACTAATGGTTTTTCATTGCAACGAAAGGCGATGACGAAGACTCGCTTCTATTTTTCCCGCCTGCTGGAAGCTACACGCAACTAAGGTTAAAATCGCAGCAAAGGTCTATTTACCTTTGCTGCGATTTGACAATTTCAAGGCTTAACATTGGTAGGTATTGTAGTTAGTAGCGCTAAGTTCTGATTTTGCTTATCGTTCTGATTGGGAGCATCAGTAAATATCATAAAATAAGCGATGGCGATCGCAGCCGATCCTAAGAAAATAATTCCAGGAAGTAACCAGATTTCCCTTATATTCCGGTAAATTGTATCCTTAGAAGCTTTGATAGAGGATACAGCTGGTTCAAAATTCTGGGGATGCTGATTTAAATGGTTGCAGGAATTGTTCAATTTCGGTGTTATCAAATTGCTTAATTTGTCGAAATATTACATGATTACTGGGTATATTGCATGTACTTAATACCCTTGCTTCCTCAGAGGATGTTTTAAAAGTATTTAGCTGTGATTTTAGGCACTTGTCGATCCCCCCTAACCCCCCTTAAAAAGGGGGGAACCAGAATCAAAGTCCCTCTTTTTAAGGGGAGCCACTGCGGTCTTGGGGTCTCCCCAAGTGAAGTAAGTGGCGTGGATTTAGGGGGATCTAGAACGTTTTGATACCTACAATAAGACTTTTAAAACATCCTCTCAAGAAAGGCAGGCAAAAAATTTGATGCGAAAGCTAAAAAATCGTCGCTGGGAGTAGATTGATATATTGGAAGCTTTGCGAAAGTAAGGTTAAAATCGCTAGCAAAGTGTAAATCTGAAGTGAAACTATGAAAACTGCTGAAAAATTGGCTGCTGGTTGGCTACTGACACTCGGATTCATGTTTCTCACGCTATCAGCAACAGCTATATTGGAAAAATTTGCTACAGGTAAAGCCATCTTAATACCCACAGACAAGTATGATTTTACTGCGCCAAATGCTACTTACGAAGATGATAATGCTGCTGTTGGTGGTCTAATTTTTGGTGTGCCAACTTTAACATTGGGGACATGGTTAGCATTGGGATTGTATCGTCAAAGTCGGCAAGAGAAAAAGGCGCTTAATCAACAAGTTAGCGATCGCCTGCAATCGATTTTTTATGAGATGCTAGAAGAAAATCATGGGCGCGTAACTGTTTTAGGCTTTGCAATGCACTCACAACTACCCGCAACCCACGCCAGACAGTATTTAGATGAAAAAGCTAAAGAATTCAATGCAAACTTTAAGGTGAACGAAGAAGGGGCTGTATCATATCATTTTGATGTCTAATTGTCATTTGTCTTTTGTTATTCACCAATGACCAAAGACAAATGACAAATGACTAATAATCAACTTACGGCTAGGTCTAATGACGCAGATTTTTTTGAGTGTAGCTGCAATTTTAGGCGGTTTGTCAGTTGCTGCTGGTGCTTTTGCTTCCCATGCCTTACGGGAAAAAATTAGTGAGCGATCGCTAGAAATTTTTGAAACTGGCGCTCGCTATCAAATGTATCATGCTCTAGCACTTTTTTTAGTTGCCATCCTAATTAGTCGTACCGAGTCCCCTCAACCCACTCTCATCGCCAGTGGATGGCTGTTTCTCATTGGTATTGCTATTTTTTCCGGTAGCTTGTACGCCCTTAGTTTAACCGGTATTAAATCCTTGGGAGCGATCGCACCACTCGGTGGTGTAGCTTTTCTTGCTGGTTGGGGTACTTTAGCTTTTGCTGCTTGGAATTTGAAGTTGTAAAAAAGTTAGAAATGCGGAGTTAAGAGTTTTTGACTCCTAACTCCATTTATTGAAGTCTTAATTCTCTCCTTCCAAAGTAGGGAAAGGAACATTCAAGTATAAAAAGTAATTAATATTCATCCCTCCTCGCTCTCAGGCGTACCAACAAATTATGCAAAGCCACATTCGCTGAAGGTACTTCAGGTAATTGGCTAGATTCATACGCCTCTTGCAACTTATTACGCAGACGTTCATATTCTCTTCTATGAAAATCTGCATTAACATCTGATAAAATAGACTTTTCTTTACCCACTAGTTTCTGGGCAATTAAATCATGAATGTATGGTAAATTAAACACCTCATTCAGCTTAATTAAATTAGCTTCAACTACCCCTGTTTGCATCAGATAAATCCCAGTTAAGAGAACTCGATAAACATAAAGTAATGGCTTTATTTGATGCGTCTGTTCTTTATCAAAAAGTTTCCATTGGGTTGCTGAAAAACCAAGATAGTGGTGACTATGGTGACGGGTAATGCAATTATTAGCAAGAGATTTTAATTCTTGATGTTCTGGTGAAGTTGTTAATATTAAAGGTGAATATAATTGTTCTAATACGTAACCATTCTTTTTAAGTAGCATCAAAAAGAATTTTTTGACATCATGAGTTACTAAATCAATTTCCAAAGATTCACGAAATTCTGAAACTTCAATAGTTTCATTGCCAGTTTCTAATCCCACCACTTCTTGAACTGGTAAAATATGCACACCACGCAAGTCATAATCAGAATCAGGCGACGGAAAACCATACAAGTGGGAACCACTAATGATGGTAAATAAAAGCGGGTAAGGCTGTTGCCCAATAATTGTGTTAAGTGAAGGTGGAATATTCATCATCTGCCGTTTACTTCCTTACCTCGGTTCGCCTGAATCATTACGAGCATCTTCTGTCTTAATGCTTGAGCTATATAGCTCAAGCATGATTTTATTAGCTATGACCATGTGTTTCACTATTGGAGTAAAGGTTTGCCATCAAAGGTAACTTATTACGCCAAGCATACGGAGGTTTAATGTCGATATCTAAAGCTGTTAACAGTAATGTTACTTCTCAAAACAATGTTGAAAAACGCTTGCAGATACAGCGTTTGCTAGGAGCAACTCAAATAGTTGCACCTAGTAGTGGGAGTGATGTTGTGAAGGGATTAACTCAAACACCTAAATCTCTACCCCCTTCTTACTTTTATGATGACCGTGGTTCTGAGCTATTTGAGCAAATCTGTGATTTACCAGAATATTATCTCACACGCACAGAAACAACGATTTTACAGCAGTATGCTGACGAAATTGCTAAGATTACTGGCCCTTGTGAATTGGTAGAACTTGGCAGTGGCAGTTCTACCAAAACCCGGATTTTGCTAGATGCCTACCAAAATCTAGGTTATTCTCTGCACTACCTACCAATTGATGTGAGTGCAGGTATGTTGGAGACTAGTGCCAAGCAGTTATTGGGAGATTATCCTTTACTGCAAGTTTATGCACTAGCGGGAACTTATGAATTAGCGCTTGCACAACTTCTACCAACGCAATTACCCAGCAGGATGATTTGTTTTATTGGTAGCAGTTTAGGTAATCTTACACCTGGTGAGTGTGATGTCTTCTTTTCGGAAATTACAGAAGCTTTGCAAGTAGGTGAGTATTTCTTGTTGGGGATAGATTTACAAAAGCCGAAACATATTTTGGAACCAGCTTATAACGATCGCCAGGGAGTGACGGCAGCATTTAACCTCAATATGCTAGAGCATTTAAATCACCGCTTTGACGGCAATTTCGACACCACACAGTTTGAACACTGGGCGTTTTACAATGAAAGTGAGCAGCAAATAGAAATGCATTTACGCAGCCTGCGATCGCAAATTGTAGAATTACACGCTCTTAATCTCAAGGTTAATTTTGCACTAGGTGAGACTATCCTTACCGAAATTTCTCGCAAATTTGACCTCGATACCATCAAGCAGCAACTCACTGCACAGGGTTTATCACCTCTTGAAGTGTGGACAGATCCAAATCAATGGTTTGGTTTATTGCTCTGTCAAATGCAAGCATAAAGCAAATTAAGCTATGCCTCACATAGTATAGCGGTTCTCAGTTAAGTCCAATATAGACCCTAACAAAAACAGCCCCAACCCTTGTTGCGTTGAGGAGTAACACTTCCATTTTTCTCTTCTTAAAGGAGAGAGGAATGGAAGTGAGGTCAGGGTATATTGCATACAAACAAGAACCGCTATGGATGATATTCATCTCACCCTAGCAAAAGAGAATAATTAAAATTTCTTTTGCTGGAGTGATATTTTTATTAGCAAAGTCGCACATCATGTAAATATTAGCCACTGATTATTATTGCTGCATCGAAGTTGTGGGAAAAATTCTGCTGGATATAGGAATCCGTAGCTTTGGCTTAGTTGTAGTTATATTGGCATTAGCAGTAGAAGAGTTATTGATTGCCTCAGAGATGATAGCTGGTTTGTTATTAGTAGAATTGGCAGAATCACTCAATGGGATAGCCGGAGATGAATTTGAAGAGATGGAGCTAATATTTTCAGTATTTTGACTGTTGGGCTTTACCGGAGTTTGACCTTGACATGGAGCAATGATGAAAGTCGAAGTTGTTCCTAATGCTAGTATGAGCAAACGACAAAAGTATTGTTGCATAGAGATTGGCAAAATGGTTGGTAAATATTCAAAGTTTCAAGTAGTTGTGCTTGTTCTTAGTTATAAATAAAACCGTAACTTCCCCATATAAATCATGGTATTTCTATCCAATCAAACCTGAAAGTCAGGTTTGATTGGATAATTACTAGCACTTGTTAGGACATTAATTAGCTAAAAAGACTGGAGCGTACCCAATCAAATCCCTTATAAATTAAGGGTAATGGAATTTTCTCTTTAATCAAAAGAGAGCAGTCATTTTGAAACTGCTGAATCAGTCTGATAGAGAGTTAGCAAGTAGATACATCTAGAATAGCTGACGTTTTTGTTCATCAACTAAGCCAGCACAACCATTAATACTTTAGTTGTATTTAGCTTGTTAATAAAAGAGAAAAATTACTGATTTTTATAAAAAGCTAGTTTATAGAAAATCAACTTTTAAATCACATATTTAAGTAACTAAATCAGAAAGTTTATATACTTTTAATAAAACCTGACCTTTATGAAGTAGCTTCTGTAATAAATACGTGTACACGTTCAGTAATAGATACTAATCGTTTATCTCTAGAACTCCTAAAGCAGCATCCCGTTCGGATCGGAAAAATCAGCCAGCAATAAAGTGATAATTTTTTGATCTTATGTCGATATTTTAAGGTTTACTATCCCACCTGAAACTTTCAGAGCATCTGGGGATTCTTACAAGTTAGACTAGATTTCTCTAGTTAGTAATGGCGACACTCACGCCCCTATTTGTCTGAAAATATATGAAATTTAGAACCCTCAAATATCCTTTCGCACTCATGCTAATCGGCTTCAGTTTTTTGCAGACAGCTGATGCTCAAACTCCTGTAGCTGAAATTTCCAAGCTATCTCAAGAAGTTTCTGTACTTCGGAAACAAGGCCCAAGC
This sequence comes from Nostoc sp. 'Peltigera membranacea cyanobiont' 213, assembly GCF_002245975.1. Classification (NCBI taxonomy): domain Bacteria; kingdom Bacillati; phylum Cyanobacteriota; class Cyanophyceae; order Nostocales; family Nostocaceae; genus Nostoc; species Nostoc sp. 'Peltigera membranacea cyanobiont' 213. Next base: position 84,111 of record NZ_NOLI01000004.1, read on the forward strand.
GGGTTACAAGTATTTCTCAAATCACATGCTAATACGTTAAGTATCAATTCTTCAGATGCAGCCGTACCTTCCCCTGCACTCCGGGTAGCTTTAGATGAACTCTGCCAACAACGAGACTGTTACGCCTCTCGTCTCTACTGGTACACTGATATAGAGCAAGCCAAGGCGGCTGCTAGAACCAGTGGTAAACCTATTTTATCTCTGCGGTTGCTAGGTAGGCTGGATCAGGATTTGAGTTGTGCTAATAGTAGGTTCTTCAGGGTAGCACTGTATCCAAATAGTGAAATTTCTAAACTGCTTCAAGACCGCTTCATTTTACACTGGGAATCAGTGCGCCCTGTACCTAAAGTAACTATTGATTTTGGCGACGGACGCAAGTTGGAGCGAACAATTACAGGCAATAGCATTCACTATATATTAGATGCATCGGGTCGTCCAATTGATGCAATTCCAGGGTTATATAGCCCAAAAGCATTTTTGCGTCAGTTACAGCAGGCTGAAGTAGCAGTAAAAAATTATAGTAAACTGACACCAAGCGATCGCGAGGCTTATTTAAGAAAATACCACAGCGATCGCCTGAATTCTATCCAAGCCCAATGGATTGCAGATTTATCCCGCCTGGGTATCCAGTCTCCCCCTCAGTTGGTAAAAATTCCCAGCAATCCCAGTCAACCACCAACAGCAGAAATAGCAAGTTCTCTAGCAGTTTCTAAGATGAGAGTTGAAACGCCAATGCTGAGTGCTTTCCAGTCTGATGCTGAACGGAATCAGAACGCCTTAGCTAAAATTACCGACGAGGAAGTTTGGAACAAAATCGCTCAACTCTATGCGGCTGATGTCAAGCTAGACCAAAATAGCATCTCTTTAATCAAAGCTAAAAGGTCTCACTCTGTCAACACTCAAGAAGATAATTTGCCGATAATAGTGAAAAAATTTGAAACCACAATGGCTTTAGATACAGTCAGAAATGAATATATGCTACACAACCAAATTCATCAATGGTTTATCCAAGGTAAGCAAACAAGGAGTGTGGAAGCGCTAAATGAGCAAGTATACGCCCAACTATTTTTAACTCCTAGTTCTGACCCTTGGTTGGGGCTTTTCCCCAGCGACAGTTACAGCGCCATTGATAATGATGGCATCCGTTAAGCTAATACCGGATATTTCAGGTATTTAGAGGTTGTTTGAAAAGTGTTTGGATGTTATATTTAAGCACTTTTAGATCCCCCTAACCCCCTTAAAAAGCAAAGTCACCCAATTTACCGAGGGATTTAGAGGGATCTAGGACATTTTGATACCGACAAAGAGACTTTTAAAACATCCATTTAGACCACAACTCAGACAGTGCAGTTCAATTACTTGAAAAGCGCTGTAAATTCAAGTAGATAAAAAGGAGTGACGAGATTTTATCGTATTGACACCTCACCCATCACTCCTTATGACTTACGCGTTGATTAGCTGTTACGCATTGTTAAATTACACCAGCTTACTACTTCATTTATCCTCTAACTAAAGAGGCGGATAATTGTTAAGTTGTTACGTGATTTTCTATACGATTTTTTTTATCGATCAAAGATAATTCAGTAATTAGAATTCCGTCAGGTATTTTGTACGACTGGTAGACTTCAGTTTTACTTTTGCCTGTGCTAGAGAGTTGGATAATGGATTTGAAAATCGAAAGGCTCTTATTTGCTGCTTTTTAAAGAAGTTGGGAATTTTGTTGTGAAAATTATTACTAATGAATGTATTTATGAACACAAGCAAGCTTAACTTGGATTATATGTCTTTAGTAGTAGTGGCTTGATTCTTGTCATGGAAGTTGAGGAAAATATTATCAGTTATCATCAAGAATATTAAAAACAATTATCATTAACGCTAAATCATTCATTGGGGGAATGACAAAGTGAGTTAAACAAAAGTTGAGTCCAGGATTTTTTCGATTTATGCTTTATTATCTAGTTTGTCTGCTACTCGCAATTTTTACTGGCTTATCAGTTTACTCATAAATTAGCATAATCTTAGGTCAGCATATTTTGGTGTTTTTATTAGCTGAGTTTACAGAATTGTCCCACCAAAGGTAGAAGTAACACTTAGCAAAATACCGTAGACTTTATTGTAAAAAAGTATCTGGGTAACTACAGTTATCAACGGGCACTCTGTAATTTCCTACTAGTAGATTTTTTTGCTCAACCTCTGCAAACAAGTAGCGGGAATTTAAGGTGAACATAGAAAAATTTATTCAACGCGCAGAAACATTGCAGAAGCGTTTAGCAGATTTATACCAAACTGCTAATGTATTACCTTGGATTTCACCGGATCTACTGCCGCAAGCTTTTAAAGAACTTTACAATAACTCAAAGATAGTAAAGTTAGCGGCACAAGAACTGTATCAACAAAATGAGGAACTTGTACAAACACGGAACTGGCTAGAAGCAGAACGCCAACACTACCAAGATTTATTTGAGTTTGCGCCAGATGGCTATTTAGTAACTAATACAGAAGGAATAATTCAAGAAGCTAATCATACCGCAGCTAAGTTGCTCAATGTTTCAAAGCATTTTTTGGTGGGCAAACCAATGATTAACTTTGTCCCTCTAGAAGAACGTCAACAGGTTTACAGCGAACTCATCCAGTTATCCCAATCAGACAGAGTTAGAGAGTTATTGGTACGCTTGCAACAACGTTATGGCGAGTTTTTTGATGCAGCTTTGACAGTGACAGTTGTCCGCAATCAGCAAGATAAGGCAATCTCTCTGCGCTGGATAGTACGTAATATTAGTGGCCGTCAGTACTTAGAATCAGGAATAGTCAAGAATGACGGCGATTTCTTCAACGAGCGCCACGTGCATAAACATTCTAAAGGAGAAACTATTCCCCTCAATCCATTAGTAATTTGGTATGTTTCTCAGGGTTTGGTCAAACTCAGTACCTACTGTGAAACGGGTGAAGAAGTGTTGATAGGATTGGCAACAGCAGGAATGGTTTTTGGCTCTAGTTTGACTTCTCTAAACATCTACCAAGCAACAGCTTTCTCTGATGTTAAGTTGGTATCAATTTACGCGGCAGAGATAGAGGCTTCTCCAAATCTGAGCCATACGCTTTTACCAAAAATCAATCAGAGATTACGGCAAACAGAATCTTTTTTAGTCATTTCTGGAAGGCGACGAGTACAAGAGCGCTTGCACTATCTATTAGAACTTTTAAAACGAGAAGTGGGTGAAAGTGTACCGGAGGGAACTCGCCTAAGCGTTCGCTTTACTCACGAAGATATTGCTAGCGCTTGCTGTACTACCAGAGTAACAATTACACGATTGATGGGCAAATTACAAGAAGAAGGTATTATCAGTTTTGACTTAAAAAAACACATGATCTTGAGAGATTTCGATTAATTACAGATAGATTTTTGGTGAAGAAATATGACCTAAATGGACACAAAATAATGTATATCTGATTTAATGCGGATTGCTAAAATCGCAATCGCAGGATGTTAAAGCAGCTATGCACACACTTGGCAACACAACTCCATCATCGGGCTACATCTTAGCACTGGACTTAGGTACAACAGGCAACCGCGCCTTTGTATTTAACGCAGAGGGCAAGATTGTTGGGCAGGCATATAAAGAACTAACTCAGTATTATCCGCAGCCCGGATGGTTAGAACACGATCCTCAACAAATCTGGAAAGATACGTGTTGGGTAATGCAAACCGCGATTAAAAATGCCCAGATTGTTCCATCCGCGATCGCAGCATTGGGACTAACTGTACAGCGCGAAACCTGCTTGATTTGGGACAAAACTACTGGTAAACCACTCCATAGAGCGATCGTCTGGCAAGATCGCCGCACTGCTCCCCTTTGTCACCAGTTACAAGAGCAAGGCTATGCTGATGAAATTTACGATCGCACCGGATTAATCATTGATGCTTATTTTTCTGCTACCAAACTCAGGTGGCTATTAGCCAAGGTTACAGATGTTGACCTGAACAATGTCTTAGCAGGCACTATTGATACCTGGGTGTTGTGGAATCTTACAGGCGGGAAAGTCCATGCCACCGACCACAGCAACGCCAGCCGGACAATGTTGATGAATCTCAAAACCTGTGAGTGGGATGAGAAATTACTGGATCTGTTTCAGATTCCGGCTGATATTTTGCCTCAGATTCAACCTAGTTTAGGAGTATTTGGAGTTACCGATACTACTTTGTTGGGCGTTGAAATTCCCATTACAGCTATCTTGGGGGATCAACAAGCGGCTTTATTTGGTCATGGCTGCGATCGCCCCGGTTTGATGAAATGCACTTACGGGACTGGCAGCTTTTTGGTAGCTCACACAGGCGATCGAATTGTGCGATCTCTACGAGGGGCTACGCCTACGCACCATCAACTTATTTCTACAGTGGCATGGACAAAACCAAATTCAAGCGGAGCATTAGATGTAGGCTATGCCTTAGAAGGCAGTATGTTTACCAGTGGAGCTTGTATCCAATGGTTGCGCGATCGCCTCAAACTGATTAAAACTGCTGCTGAAAGTGAAACGATGGCGAATCAGGTCAAAGATAATGGCGGAGTCTACTTTGTACCTGCATTTAGTGGGCTGGGCGCACCCTATTGGGATATGAGCGCGAGGGGAGCCTTTTTTGGCATTACCGCCAGTGTAGAACCAGAGCATCTAGTACGCGCCGTGTTGGAAGCGATCGCCTATCAAGTTCTGGAGGTAGTGCAAGCAATTAATGAATCTAGTAGCAATCCAGTTGGACGATTAACCGTAGATGGTGGTGCTTGTGAGAATAATTTTTTGATGCAGTTCCAGGCTGATGTTTTAGGTATTCCAGTTGAACGGCCGATAATGCGCGATACGACTGTTCAGGGTGCAGCATTTGCAGCAGGTTTAGCTGTAGGATTTTGGGAGAGCTATGAAGCACTGGTGCAGCAACGGCAAATTGAGCGTGTGTTTGAGCCGGAGAGCGATCGCCCATTGTCCAACTTTGGTACTTGGCAAAAAGCAGTGAAACGAACTCTTGCTTGGGAGGAGTAGTTACCTTTTGATCGTGTTAATTTCTGTGTATCCAAAAAATTTACTTTGGGCAATGAACAACAAGGATCAGAGCCTTTTTGAAGATCCTTTAGAAGATGTATAAATATATAACGTAAACTACTAATCGGTCAAAATATCACTCATATATTCATATATAAGGATGCTTCCCGCATGATTACTAAACCTAAGATTTTTATTGATGGCGAATCAGGAACCACAGGCTTACAAATTTACTCACGTCTCAATCAACGGGATGATATCGAGTTAGTTAGCATTGAGGCATCTAAACGTAGAGATGCAAGTGAGCGAGCTAAACTAATCAATGCCGTCGATGTTGTTATTCTCTGCCTACCTGATGATGCAGCCCGCGAAGCTGTTAGCTTAGTCAGTAGTACTACCGTTAAGATTCTTGATGCGAGTAGTGCCCATCGCACAGCTAATGGCTGGATATATGGGTTCCCTGAAATTAATCCAGGACAGAGAGAGAAAATCGCCAGCGCCCAGTTTGTCAGCAATCCAGGCTGTTATCCCACAGGATTTTTAGCCTGTATCCGTCCTTTGACTGCTAAGGGAGTTTTAAAAAGTAATTTTCCCATCACTGTTAATGCAGTATCAGGTTACTCTGGTGGCGGAAAGAATCTCATCAATCAATACCATACTTTCCACGAACAGCAAGCCGGAGGGGAGTCACTATATCCTTATGCCATCTACGGTTTGCAGTTTGGACATAAGCACGTCAAGGAAATGCATTATTATTCAGAGTTAGCATCGCCGCCACTGTTTGTACCGTCAGTAGGAGATTTTGAGCAAGGGATGCTAGTTCAAGTACCTTTACCACTAGGAATTTTGGATAATCCACCATCAGGTGAGGTAATCTATGAAGCGATCGCTAATTACTACCAAGGTGAAAAATTTGTGCAGGTTGCTCCATACCAAGATTCTACTCTGCTGCGAGACGGAGTATTTTTGGATGCGATGTCTACGACGGGCTACGCCTACGCAATCAACGGCACCAATATTGTTCAGGTTTTTGTATTCGCCAATGACACCACCAAAGAAGCGTTGCTAGTTGCTCGTCTCGACAACTTAGGCAAAGGCGCATCAGGAGCCGCAATCCAAAACTTAAACATCATGCTAGGCTTTCCAGAAGAATTGGGATTGTTATGAAAAAGCATTAGTGAATAGGGAATAGGGAACCCGGATTTCTCACCACATCTTGATTAAGCCTGCGCTTGAGCAGAGGAGCAGGGGAGAGTTCAAATACCAAGTTCTTTCCTCTCTGCTCCTCCTTATATATTCTGGTATAAAAAAATTAGTATTCCAGTTAACACGCAATAAAGCTTGATGCATGGTTCAATTAGATACTAAAGCCCCAAAAGCCGGAAATATCTATATTTGGAGATGTGGTCGGATGGTTTTACCTAAGATATATAAGACTTTTCTGATAATAGCTACTGTTACACTCGTGACAGTATTGGCAGTTTCAGGGTTTGCCAAAACAAAACCTCAACACAATATAATAATTTTTATTACCGATGGATTGCGACCTAGTAAAGTTAATGCTCAAGAAACTCCTAATCTTCATGAGATTCGCCAACAGGGTGTAAGCTTTGTCAATAGCCATTCACTCTTTCCTACTTTTACTACCGCTAATGCTTCTGCGATCGCAACTGGACATTATCTCGGTGATACTGGTGATTTCAGCAATACAATTAATGTTGGCTTTCCTGTCAATAGTGCTAATAATAGCCCCGTTCCTTTCTTAGAAAACAATGCTGTTCTGGGAGAAATTAGCCAACACTTTGATGGCAATTATTTAAACGAAGAAAGTCTATTAGATGCCGCGCGTGAAACTGGATTTAGTACCGCTGCCGTTGGAAAGATTGGGCCAGTATTAATTCAAGATATTACTCAACGAAGTGGTAAATCTACAATCATAATTGATGATGCCACAGGTTCTCCAACGGGAATTCCTTTGAGTTCTGAAATAGCTGAATTGTTAACAAAAAATGGCATTGACTTAAAATCACCTACACGAGGAGATAACGGTAAATCTGGGAACAGCACAGTACCAGGCACTAAAATCGCTAATATAGTTCAACAACAATACTTTGCCGATATAACCACAAAAGTGCTATTACCTCTATTTAAACAACGGCAAAAACCTTTTGCTTTAATTTATTGGTCACGCGATCCAGATGGAACTCAGCATAACCAAGGTGATAGCTTAAACACTCTGACTCCAGGCATTAATGGCCCCACTTCATTTGCCGCTCGTCAAAATGTCGATAACAATCTCGGACAAATCCGTGCCGTTCTCAAACAGCTAAATTTAGAAGCTTCTACAAATATTTTTGTGACGGCGGATCACGGTTTTTCTACAATCAGCAAGGAGAGCAAAACCAGCTACTCAAAGACACTTGATTATCCAGATATTATGAAAGGATTTTTGCCACCTGGTTTTCTAGCTATTGATATCGCTCATGGTTTAGGATTGCCTTTATTCGATCCAGATAAGCAAAATGCTGCTGTCGATCCAACTCAGGGTCAGTTTTCTAAAAATGGTTTAATTGGCAAAGAACCCAATAAACCTGATGTATTAGTGGCTGCTAATGGTGGTTCAGATTTGATTTATTTACCTAATAGTGCCAATAACAAAGCACTTGCTAAACAAGTTGTAGATATCCTCTTAAAAGAAGATTATGTTAGCGGTTTATTTGTAAATGATACATTAGGCTCAATTCCAGGGACTTTACCATTAAGTGCGATCGCGCTCAAGGGTAAATCTCATCTTCCTAGCCCTGCGATCGCAGTAAACTTTCGGACATTCGATACTGGTTGTGGCGATCCAACTGCTTGCGGTGTGGAAGTTGCAGACACTTCTTTGCAGCAAGGACAGGGGATGCATGGCTCTTTTAGCCGTGCTGATACTTACAATTATATGGCTGCGATCGGCCCTGACTTTAAGAAAGCTTTTGTAGACCGAGTACCAGTGAGTAACGCTGATGTACCAATTACCTTGGCTAAGATTTTAAATTTGAATATTCCTCATCAAGGAAAACTTATAGGTCGTGTTTTAAATGAATCTTTGGTCAGAGGAGTAAAAAAAGTTTATTTTAAATCTAATACTTTGACATCTCAACCAAGTACTAATGGATTAAAGACAATCTTGAAGTATCAAACTGTTGGCTCAACTCGATATTTTGACGTTGCTGGTTTTCCTGGTCGTACTCTCGGTTTAGCAAAATAGTCCGCCATTGGTATATTTAAATATATGCTATTTAAATTGATGGATTTGGAATCTGAATAAATTCTTCCCATCGTTCAATTTTTTCATGCTCATTATACTGAAAATCTTCATAGCTAGTTGAAGCATTACTGATATTGAAAAGTTGAGCAAAATCAGAAAACTGTTTTGCTGCGTGAAAAACTTTATCATGATGCAAGTCATCAATATCAGTATGGTTTTCACCTGTTTGTAACCGTTTCAATAATTCTAGGCTTCTTTGATAGAGTTTTTCACGTTCTTCTTCAGAGGGAACTGTCAAAACTTCAGCAATCTTTTCAATAGTTGTTTGATTCTTTGGTAGTTCAGCTAGCAAATCGGCAAAAACTTCAGGCTTTCCTCGTAATTTTTCTTTCTCTTCTCTGGATACAGTTTCAAAATAGTCTGGAATTGAACTATATTCATCAACCTGTTCATGCCTTCTGTAATAAATGTAATAAAAAACATCGTCATCATGAAGAATGAGATGGAGTAAATGTCCAGGAAATTGCTGGGCGATCGCAGCAGCAATATTAGGATCTTGCCCTTGTCCTGAAGGATAGACGCTAATCCAACCGTTAATACATGGAGAAATTAAAAACTTCTGTTTTTCTTGTGCAGCAAGGCTTTTTACAATCTCTGCTATTTGCTCAGTGTCGGTTGAGCGAATGTGAATAGAACCGTAAGAAGTGCCCATAAAAATTTTGAAGGATATGTGACTATTTGAGTTTACCCATCATTTCCTTTAAATAACTCAAGTTCTGCTACTGCTTGCGCTACGCAACTGTGGGGAAACACAATAGATTAAGATTAGCGAATAGCCTATTATTTTCTGGTTTCCATCTGCCTCACTTCTTGCCCACTTTGTCAATGTGTAAATATTAAGACTGTGAGTTTGATTGACTGCGGTTTTGGCAGCATTTTGAAGATATCCGCACAAGCCCAGCCAACTTTTTCCGCTTCAGTTTAGCTAAAAACTTTTTTGTCACATCAACTTTATCAGTAAATCAAGACCAGTTAGGCATTGCAGAAAGCGATTTGTGCGTAATAAAGCTTGTACAATTATCAAGGTGGTTTTTACTGCCAGAATACTTCTCAGGTGTAAAATTTATCGACAGCAAAATTTTTATACTTTGTATTTTTCCATCCTTCACTTGTGGCAAAAATGACCCAAGTTAAGCACTCATATATTGCAATAGATAACTTTTACCCTTATGACTGGAGAGCAAAATCTTGGGAATAGAACTACGCAGTTTCGTATTTCTCGACAACCTGCAACCTCAACATGCAGCATATATGGGAACAGTAGCCCAAGGCTTCTTACCATTACCAGGGGATACATCACTGTGGATTGAAATCTCTCCTGGTATCGAAATTAATAAAATTACGGATATAGCCCTGAAATCTGCTTCTGTCCGTCCGGGTGTACAGGTAGTTGAACGACTATACGGACTATTGGAAGTTCATTCTAGCTCCCAAGGTGAAACGCGGGCTGCTGGTCAAGCAATTTTGGCGGCACTAGGAGTCAAAAGAGAGGAATGTCTAAAACCGCGTGTTATTTCTAGTCAGATTATCCGCAACATCGATGCTTATCAAACACAACTGATTAATCGCACGCGACGGGGACAGCTACTACTAGCAGGACAAACACTATATGTACTAGAAGTGGAACCTGCTGCTTATGCTGCACTGGCTGCCAATGAAGCGGAGAAAGCAGCGAGGATTAACATTCTTGAAGTTCAAGCTGTAGGTAGCTTTGGACGACTTTACTTAGGTGGGCAAGAACAGGATATTCTAGCAGGTGCGGCGGGAGCTTTAACAGCCATTGAAAATGTAGCTGGTCGAGCAAATCCTCTAGGTGGTCGTCAGGAGTAAAGGAGAGAAAATGGCAAATCGAGAGCATCTAGCTTTACTCAAAGCAGGTGCAGTTACATGGAGTGAGTGGAGAAAGAAAAATCCTCAGATTGAACCAGACCTCAGCGCCGCAAATCTGCAAGGGGATAACCTCAGAGGCGCAAACCTCCAGGGGGTAAATCTGAGAAAGGTAGATTTGGGTAATGCTTTACTTGTGCGAGCAAACCTCAGTAGTGCTGACCTCAGTAGTGCCAACCTCTCCAAAGCCTTGCTTGTTGAAGCTAACTTGAGTGATGCTAACTTCAGTGTTGCTAACTTGAGTGGTGCTATACTTACGCAGGCAGATTTGAGTCAGGCTAATTTGATTGGAGCCGACTTGAGTGAGGCTAATTTGAGAGGTGCTGCGATCGCTCATGCTAATCTAATTGGAACTGACCTAAGAAGCGCTAACTTAAGAGATGCCGATTTAGGTGCAGCGAAGCTAATCCGGGCTAATCTCTCTTTTGCCAACCTAATTGAAGCTAACTTGATTGAGGCTGACCTCAGCGAAGCAACTTTATATGAGGCGGAATTATTGGGGGCTTATCTTTATAAAACCAACCTTTACAAAGCTAATTTGAATAAGGCTCGCTTCAGTGGTGCTTATCTGTTGCGGGTTAACTTAAGTGAAGCTGACTTGAGTCAAGCTGATTTAAGCTGGACTAACCTTAGAGACGCGAATTTGGCAGGGGCAAATCTCAGAGCAGCTAACCTCAGAGGAGCCGACATTCGGGGAGCTAATCTTAGCGGTGCAAATCTTCAGAAGGCAATTATGCCTAACGCTTCTAGGCATGATTAGTTAACAATAAAGAGCAATTGATGTTTAGATTCATTTTCTGAAGTTTAAACTAATTCGCAGTGCAAAATCACCTAGCACTGCTGAGTTAATTAGCTTCATTTTAGCACCATCTTCTTTGGGGCATTCCTTGGCAGAATCAGCTTCAGTCGTTAAAGAAAATATATAAATTTTATATAAAGCTGAAGTTTTGTTATGCTCAAAAATGCTTTGGATAATCCATCAATTTAACTTATGTATTTTGAAATGAATTTCTTTAATATAAAATTATTTTTTTTACAGAAAAAATTTCACATTGAAACCTAACTTAACGAGAATAGCGGATTAATCTGGAAAATTTTGCTGTATTTACTAGAAATATAGCATTTTTGAAAATAGACTTAATTAAAGTTTATAAAACTCTTAACTTAAGTATTAAAAATTACAAACCTTCTATTTTTAAGATTTCGTAAAGAAGTTGACGCAACCTTTTGTTCGTGGTACTTAAGTAATGTAAGTTGAAGTTAAAAAAATAATTAAAATAAATAAACTTGAACTCAATTACCTATCACTTTCAAAATCAACTAACCAAATCAATAATTGATATTTTCTAATGAATATTGGTATTAATTAGGTTAATCAAGGTATCTGTATTTAAACTTACAGTTTTAAGTAATCCACATTTAACTTATAAAGAGTTCTTTGACTGAGGCCAAACTTAGGCATTAGTGAGAAATTTAGGAAAAATAATATGGCAGTTATTTTCGGCACTACGGCTCCTGACACAAGAAATGGGACTTCAGGAGATGACACGATATATGGTTGGGCTAATGGTGATAATGCCAATAGTTTGTCTGGTAACGATACCCTAAATGGTGCAGATGGTAATGATAATTTGTTTGGCGGGACAGGAAACGACAGTTTAATTGGTGGACTTGGCAATGACACACTTGATGGTGGCTTGGGTATTGACAGCTTGAATGGGGGAGTAGGTAACGACACTTATCTTGTTGACAGTGGTGCTGACACCATTACCGAAGCTGTTAATTCAGGGACAGATACCGTCCGGTCTACTGTCACCTACATACTGAGTGTAAATTTAGAAAACCTGACCCTGACTGGAACTAGCGCCATCAACGGTACAGGTAACAGTCTTAACAACATACTTTTTGGTAATACTGCTAACAACACTCTCAATGGGAGAGCAGGCAATGACAACTTAGATGGTAATTTGGGCAATGATACGCTCATTGGTGAAGATGGCAATGATAGTCTACAAGGCGGCCCCGGCAATGACAGCCTCAATGGGGGGTCTGGAGACGACATCCTCATCGGTGTTTTCCCTGCTAGTGTACTATCACCTGGATTAGGGGAGACTGATATCTTAACTGGCGGGGTTGGGCTAGATAGATTTATCCTGGGAGACGCTAAAAATGTCTTCTATGACGATAAAAGCACTACCAATGCTGGTTTTGGTGACTTGGCGACTATTACTGACTTCAACCCTAGTGAAGATCGAATAGAACTCAAAGGTTCGCCAAAAGACTACCGCTTGCAATCTGCTGGAGCCAACACACAAATATTATTAGATAAACCAGGAACAGAGCCAGATGAGATTATAGGTCTTATCCAGGGGAAAGTGAACCTTAGACTTGATAGTAACTATTTCCTTTTCTATGAACGGGAAAATGCTGGACAAGCTACAAACAATACACTAGCTAGTGCTGAAGCATTGGGTTCTTTATCATCAGGCTCAGACGTTAAACTTTCAGGTGAGTTGGTAACAGTTCAACCAGGGGACAATCCTGATTTCGACTTTTTTACATTTTCTCTAGCAAATCCCAAAACTGTCACCATCAGTGCGGTAACAACCGATGATACAGTTATCGGACTGTTTAACAATGCTGGGATCTTACTTCAAAGTGACGACGATAGTGGCCCCGACTTTGGATCGTTTATAACCGCTTCACTAGGTACTGGAACGTACTCAATTTCAGTGAGCAAATATGCTTTCTTCCCTCAAGATGGTGGAACTTTCACTGGCTCTAGTGACAGCAATTCTGCTCCTTATACATTAGAAGTGAGTTTGGTATAAGAAAGTTGTCAACTTCAGGGATTACTAACCTTAGGAGGCTATTAAGAATACTTTTACTGCTGGCTAGAGGAACATTAAGTTTAAAAACAAAATCATCTGACTATTTTATGAACCAAATAATGAATAGCACTAAATTATCCAAGCAAGATCAACGCAGATTCATCGGTAATTTATCTCTAAAAAGGTGCTTTATTGCTGCCAAAGCGTTGTTACTTACAATAGTTATATTAAATTATGGTAGTAGTGCAGTAAATGCTGCACCTCAATCCCTGCGTGCTGATATTAAGATTCGCCTTATTCTGAATACATTATCAGACTCTCCCTCTGTTCGGATTGCAAAAGATCCAAGAAACAATACCCTCTATTACCTCAAACGAAATGGTGAGATTTATCGAGTCAATTTAGGCTCCTCTACTAGTACACTTGTCTACAACTCTAGTAATCATAATATCGGTGAGACTCAAGGTTTGGCTATTGGCCCTAACGGTACAATTTACTTGGTTGGGAATGCAGACCTTGTGAATAACCAAACTAAAGCAATTATTGTTAAAGGTGAAATTCAGTCGGGTACACAACAGCGTATCTGGTCTATCTTAGCTAAGAGTGCAGGATATCCCAAAAGCAAAACAGCTTACGATCATCGCTTCAACGGTGTGGTTGTTAGCCCAGATGGTAGCTTTATCTATGTGAATAGCGGTTCTCGTACCGATCACGGTGAAGTTCAGTCTTCTGATGGGTTGTATCCCAATACTCGCGAAGTAGGATTAACTGCCTGTATACTCCGACTTCCTAGTAATGGCAAAAATCTCTTCCTTGCAAACAATCGAGCAACCTTAAAGACAGCTGGCTATATTTTTGCAGAAGGAATACGTAATACTTTTGATATGGCATTTGCACCCAATGGGGATTTATTTGGTACAGAGAATGGCCCCGATCGCGATATGTCAGAAGAATTAAATTGGCTACGTCTAGGTGGTAACTACGGCTTTCCCTGGCGCATTGGCGGGACAGACAATCCACAACAATTTCCCAATTATAATCCTGCTAATGACAGATTGTTAGACCCTCGATTTAACGCCGTTCAAAAGGGCTATTTTCGTAACGATCCAACCTTTCCTGTTCGGCCTAATGTAACCTTAATTGAACCAATTTCTAATCTTGGGCCAGACGCAGACAGTTACCGCGATCCAGTAGATGGCAAAGTCAAAGATGCCAGTGTTCTGGGGCAAAGTTTTAGCAGTTTTACAGCCCACCGTTCTCCTTTGGGCTTAGTTTTTGATACACAAGGAGTAATGAGTCCAGAATTCAATAGAGATGGATTCATGTTGAGTTGGACACCAGGCGACTCCACTGGCGAAACAGTAGCAGGCCCTTTTAAAGATCCTAGCCAAGACCTACTACATTTAAACTTAACTAAAGTAGGAACTACCAACTATAAATTTAACGCTACGCGCATTGTCAAAGATTTTAGTAATCCTATTGATAGTGAAATTATCGGCAATAAAATTTATGTTCTGGAATATGGTGGAAATGAAGGAATTTGGGAAGTAACTATGCCAACTCAATAAAACATTGCTACTCAATCTCTTTTGGCAAAATTTTCAATATCCAGGTAGTAAAGGGATGTATGCCACCAAAGGTGTCCGTAGAAAGCCGAGCTACCATATTCCCAAGTATCGCTAAGACTCTCCATTAAGTTAATCCCCTCTTCTAAACGTCCTTGAGTTTCTAATACATGAGCAACAGCGTGGTGTGCCCAACGGTTATCTCGTTTCAGGGCGATCGCTTGTCGTCCATATTCTTCTGCTTCGGCTATTCGATGACACTCTTCTAGCCCGAAGGCCAGCATTCCGTACATATACGGGTTGTCACGATTTGCAGCGAAAACTTTTTCGGCAATTCGCAACATTCCCTGGCTGTTACCAGAATTTCTATAGTGGTATTGGGCCAGATGTACTGAAGCTAAATCGCGGGGAAAAGTAATGGCGATCGCTTCATGGTGGGCGATCGCTTGAGCAATATCTCGGTTTGCCCATGCTTCAATTGCAGCAACGTAAAGTTTTTCGCGATCGTTAGCTCTTTTCAGGTTTGCTTTCGCCACATTGAGATACGATTTCGCCTGGGTTAAGGCATTACTACCACCAGCAAACAGATAAAAGGCGGCAACTTGAGCATTGGCGATCGCACATGCTGGATCTGTCTCAACTGCTTTGAGAATAACTTGGGCATCGTTACCAACACACAGTAATTGATCGACAAAAATGCAGACTAATAGCAACCTCTTCTCCCAAAGCCAAAGCAGCTGAAGCATCCGAACGCCAATGGATACCACCGTGACCGCGACCAATAGCATAATTAGTTGCCAATTTATTCAACTCTCCACCCACAGTCAGTAGTGACCCACTGTAAGCAGCAAGGGTTGAAGGTGGTTGATACTCAATTAAGGACAGGTGATATCATAGCCAAGCTCGGTCATATTGAACAGGCCAGAGTTTATCGTGTCCCAACTGTTTAGCTGCCAGATGCGGCCAGTAAGGATTGCGGAGTAGTTCGCGTCCCAACAGCACTATATCAGCTACTTCTGTGCGAATAATCTCATCAGCCTGTTCAGGGGTTGTAATTAAGCCAACAGCTCCTGTATGGATATTGGCTTCGCGACGGATGCGTTCGGCAAACTGAGTCTGATAACCAGGTTTAACTGGTATATTTATGCCCGGTATAATACCCCCTGATGAATTATCGATGAGATCGACTCCTAAAGACTTCAGTTTGTCACTTAAAGCAATACTTTCCTCAATGTCCCAACCCTTATCTACCCAATCGGTGGCAGAAATACGTACCCAGAGTGGATGCGTCTCAGGCCAAACCTCTCGGACTGCTTGAACAACTTCTCTAAGTAAACGAGTCCGGTTTTCAAAGCTGCCACCATAATCATCTTGCCGTTGGTTAGAAAGAGGTGAGAGAAACTGATGGAGTAGATAACCGTGGGCAGCATGGATTTCAACTACCTTGAAACCAGCTTGTAGAGAACGTTTAGTAGCTTGGACAAAGGCATCAATAACTTCCTGAATTCCCTCAAGACTTAGGGCTTCTGGAACTGGGCTATCTTTGCTAAAAGCGATCGCACTACTCGAAACCAAAGGTCGCCAACCTTCCTGAGATTCATCTAGCGCTTTCCCTCCCTTACTAGGTTTGGCAGTGCTGGCTTTTCTGCCTGCATGAGCGAGTTGAATACCTGCAACAGCTCCAAAGTTATGAATCAATGCCACCGTTTTGGCTAAAGTTTCGATGTGTTCATCCGACCAGATTCCCAAATCTTGAGGGCTAATGCGTCCGCGAGGTTCTACGGCTGCTGCTTCTGTTAGCACTATACCTGCACCGCCAACTGCGCGAGAAGCTAGATGAATAACGTGCCAATCATTAGCATATCCATTTGTGCTGGAATATTGACACATAGGTGAAACGGCGATGCGGTTACGAAAAGTAACTTCACGAATCTTTAATGGTTCAAATAGATGTGCCATTGGGATTGATTCCTTTTCTTGCTTGGTGAAAAAATAGGGGTGTAAGGGTGGTGAGTCACTCTCTAATTCAATATAATTGTTCTGAAAATCATGACTAGTTTTGCCCCTACTCTTCCACACCTCGATAAATCAAATTGCTCTGAAACTAGGATTAGCTTTTCTCCCTACACCCCAACATCCTTATTTTCAGACATTAAACGGCTGTAGATTTTCTCTGACTTATACTGACATGAATGATAAACGCCACAGCCAATAAAAAGAATCCTATAGCTGACTAGAGTCCCGCTCGAAATTTTGATGAATAGCCTGATTCTCAAGCTCTTGGCTCTGCAATTCCCAGATATCACATTTTACTTCTTCTTTATCCACTAATAACTGTAGATGATCTGGTAATTTAGCTGGTTGCGAAATTGTCCAATTTTCTCCATATAAACATTCTCTTTCAATTTGTCCAAAAAACATAACTTTCCTCTCCATAAATGTCACAATTTAAGTTTAGTAACTCCTGATTTCTGAAAAACGAAGTAACAAAATATTCATCCTTCATTCTTTCATCTGATTTAAAATACATCTCCTATTCCTCCCTGATATTGGTTATTAATAAAATCTCTCACCTGTAGATCGTTAAGTAGCTTGTTTAGTTTCTGAATATTGGGTTCATTTTCTTAACCCTCTAACGAGACTAATGCCAAAGTATACTTTTTCTCTTTAGCTGTTTTTTATCCGATAGATTGCAGTGTTATTGCTGCTAGAACAACAGTTTTAGCCGAATAAACAATGAATTCTACATCATTAACATCTCGAATTAGTTGGACTCATTCACTGATTTAAGGCTTTTCGATAAAAGACCAAGTGTGCTTAATAAAACTAGATTTAATGGCACTAAATTAATTCTGAGTTCCTTGATGGTATTAATCATGAAAGGTCAATGTTGAAAAAAATTGGCATCGATTACTTTATCTCTTAAAGCTATATTCGGTCGTACTTGGTCATTAGAAGTAATAATTATTACTTCTGTTTTGTCTTCAGGTGCTAGTTGAGTATTTACAAACTTCAAAATATCTTCAGATATGATTTTCGGGACAAAAAACTTCAGTTACGCTTTAAAAATGCACCTTGAAGACGAATAAGACCCTCCCCAGTCTTTTTTGAATTGGTACTCCCAATGCTTTTGCACTACGGCTGCTCCTGCTGTCCAAGTTTCTAGCCGATCGAGTTGTTGATTTCTGGGATTAAATCATGTGTTCTGCAATCAAGGTTGTAAGCTAAAAATCTTTTAATTTGTATCCTCCAAAAAATAAATCTCTTGTGGGGTGGGCATCTTGCCCGCCTTAATTGTGCAAATTAAATGCATGACAGCTTAGTAAACCCACATAGTTCAGCCAACTAGATCGGATACTTAGCTCGTGAGTAACTGACATCACGAGGTTTAAGAGGGTGAGTCATTATGGTGCAGTTGTCGTAAACGGGAATCCAGATCCTGTAATATGGCTCAGACATAGCTTTCAACAACCCTTGTAATAGACGCTAAAAGTTTACTTGGCACTATATTTTGAGTTTATTGGCTAACGCAGATAATTTATCGATAATCTCCTGTAAATCAATCTGATTATCGTAGTATACATTTATGAGATTTACATGGATTGTGCTAAAAAACAAGAGGCTATTAAAATTTATTGATATTACTCCTTAAGAGAGTTGAGTCTGTGGCGAAAACTTTCTCAAAAAAAGGACAAGTATAATTTTTGTCTTCAATGGTTAAAACAATAGATTCTGCATCGAAAGTGTTAGATGAATCTCCACGCCATATTACATTTGTATTGTGAAGTGTGACAAACTGGTTGGGAGAACTACCTATAATTTATACTAATTTCTTAAAAACCAAGCACTTATTGCCTTTGAGTTTTCTTTAGGTAAACTGTTCGTTTTTATGAAAAGTTTACGCCTTGACAAACAAAAAGTTTCAGCTAAGTAGAACAGGGTAAATAATTAAAGGTTTGTAGTGAGAACTTTAGTTCTCAAATCAGGACTAAAGTCCTTACTACGAACTGATTTTTGCTAAAATTACATTACTTTACATAGTTTGTTTTTTTCAAGTCGTTCTACTTACACTTAATCTAACTTTTTAGAGAAGTCCGGTATCTTATCGTTTATTTATCACTCAAAATTGTGTAAGCATCATTAACTAAGTGCATTTTCTCTTGTGCTTGTTTTAGCAGTTGCGGCTGATTTACAAACAAATCTGGATGCCATTTTTTTACTAAAGTTCGATAAGCCTGCTTTACCTCAGCCTGAGAAGCATTTGCTTGCAATCCTAAAATGCCGTAGGCGCGAGTAATCTTATCTTTTTCCGTCTGGCTTTTGGGTTGACTGGGTGCTTTGTTGCTTTGAGTTGAATTTTGCTGTTTGCTAGTTTGGGAACCAGGCATTCGCATCTCTGCTTTCATCCGGGCTATTTCCTCATTGAGTTCCCAATCACGAAATTTCGCCTCCACCTCTTCTTTCCTCGGAGGTTGAGAAGATTTTGGCAGTGGAGAGACAGATTCTACCCTTCTACCACTATTCTTAACAGTATTTTCCTGCTGTTGCTTAACAACAGGATCTTTTTCAGGGGAAATTCTAACTCTCTCTGGCTGTGGCGAATATTTTTTATTAGTATTAGTGTATTTTGGTATTTCTTTATAAGGTTGATGATTTGAGAGGATTTTGACTTTTTCTAACTCTCGTAGCAACCGATTAAAACCATTTTGTGATTGCTGCAAACTTTCGCGTTTATTACTAATTTCTACTGGTTCTTGACTGAATTCAAAGCAAATTACTTTTTCAGCTTGCCGTTCATATTCAGCCAAAATTGATAACCCTTGACTGCTAAAACTATAAAAATAATCTTCAATTGCAGTTATACAAAGTTTAGCAACTTCCTGATGATAAGATTCCTTGGCTAATTGTTCGTCTTGTTTTTGGATATTCTTGTTTAACAAATAAGAAATACTTCCCACGACAGCAGCACCTACCGGTCCGCCTAATAACCAACCAATACCACCACCAACAGCGATAGAACCAGGTTCACTCAAATCATCAGTATTGTTTGGCTTTGGGGGTAGTATTACTTGTGGTTCGCTAGGAAAAGGAATTAATAAATCTTGTGGTCTTTCTTCTTGGAAAAACTCGTAAGCTTGATAAAGCCATTTCACAGCAGCTAATTGTAATTGATTTAAGTCTTTTTTAAGAATATTTGTTTGCCAATCTTTAAATTGATTTTCTGCTAATGCAACTGCTGCATCAGCTTGATATTTTGTGAGTAGCTTGGGTAATGCTAGCCAATCGCGTAATTCTCCAATGCTGGTAGAAAAGCCTTTATAAATTAAGTTAGCTGCTTTTCGTTTAATTTCAAATTTACTATTTTGTTTATCGTCAAAAGATTTTATTTCAAGAGCAATCGGGTCAATTTTAGCTTTTAATGAGAGTTGGATTTGAGAAGCGATCGCTTGCACTCTTGGCAAACGCACACTACCACGATCTGGTTGCAAAATCCCCACAATATTTTGCAAAGCGGTTTCAAAAGCTGCTAACCCGCTACTATTTGCAGCAGCAACATCGCCTTTTAATCTAGCTCTTAAGGCAGGTAAAGCATCGACGCGATATAAATTACTAAAGCCTGGGGGTAATTCGGCTCGAAAGCTTTCTGCAACAAACAGCAGGCGATTTTGGACTTGTTTTTGCTCGTCAGGTTCGAGTAAGTTCAGAAAATTGGCAACAAATATAACTGTTTTAATACCGCGATCTAATAGCCAATCTCGTAAGTTTTCCCGTTCACCTAAAGTCATTAATTTTCGTGCATCTAGTAATTGGATAACTAAATCTGCACTTAAAAGCTTTTCTCTGACTAAATTATCTTGTTCATCTCGATCATTTGTTCCCGGTAAATCGAGAAATTCTACGCCTGTTTCTAAGAAGGGATGCGGACAAAAGACTTCTACAGATGCTACATCTTTTCGCATCTGCCTATTGCCATCAAGAATTGCAAATTGTTGTAGAATTTCTGTGCCACTGCGATAGACTTCTGTACCATCTACTAATATGATCCGAGTCCGTACATCAGAGCCATATTTAACAGTAATTGATGCACCTGTAGTAGGAATTAAATCAATTGGTAAGGTGCGATTTCCTAGAATGGCATTCAGTAAAGTGGACTTACCATGATTAAAAGGGCCAAATACCGCAATGCGAAAACTAGGATTAACTAGATGATTGCAAATGGTAATTATATCTTGATGTAATTGTGATTTGCGTTCTAAATTCAGTAACGCAGATACAGATTTCAGAGACTCTGCTAAATTCTTATAACCTTCATACTGTTGTTGCATATTTCCTCGTTTCCAGGCTCCGCCTCACATTCTTATGTTTATACTAGGCATAACTAAACATAGAATAAAATCCTAGTTTGTAGTGAGCGATTCATCGCTCATAGCAAAGTTTATCAGGACTAAAGTCCTTACTACAAACTTTAATTTATTTATGTTTAGCTACTTATGGTTATGGAAAGCGGAGCCTTCCTATAGGCATTCCCAGCTTCTAGCTGAGAACGAGAATAACGAAAGGACGAGAGTAATAATATATATTAGCTATAGTAAGCTAATAAGTTACTATACGCCGCCTCTATTTTTTGTAATTGAGCTATTACATCTTCTTGTAAGCGTTTTAAACGATTGAACTCACCCTCACGATTTATTTCGCGGGTTTGTTTCTGCTTAACTAAATTATCTAATTCAGATTTGCGAGAGATAATATCATCGTTAATCCGCTTACTCACTTCTCTTTCATAAGAATCAAAACACTCTTTGACGGCACTGTATACAACCTGAGATTGCTCGTGTGCAATTTGTGGTAGATGTTTTACTAACTCTTTCTTTGCCGTTTTAACTAACTCTCTACGTGCTTGATCTGCTTGCAAAAATCCTACTCCTAAACCTAGCAGCGCAAACCCAATTGGCCCAAGTAAAACACCTGTCACAGCTGTAATTATGCCGCCAATACCAATTACAGTGAAGTAGTTTAACAGGATATTTTTCCAATCAAATCCAGCCCCGGCTAGCGCAAAACCAGCAAGATTTCCTTTAGACAGTGATAACAATCCCATTGCCCATTTTGCCCAGCCGGGAGAGTTATCTTCTTCAGCAGTAGTAGTGGTATGTACTTTTACGTCTTGTCCGGTGAGCTTTTCTGTAATTTGGTCTGTGACTTGATTATAAGACGCGCCATATTGGGCAGCACTGCGAGAAAGTTCTTTAAAAGCTGCATTTATATCTTTTTCAGCAGTTAATGTCCAAGCCGCAGATTTATCACTGATATATTGCTCAAAGGCTTTTTGCAGTGCGGTGTTAAATGCTTCTCGTTTACCACTACTGAGAAAATCAAACAAATTTAATTCTGGCTGATAGCGTAAGAAGTCGGTTTCAAAGGTATTACCTAAGTTTAAAACGTAGCTGCGAAAAGATTCAGAAATCGTTCTTGCTTGAGTGTCTCTGGTATTGATAATTTCTTTTTGGAATTCATCTCGAATACCTGTGAGTTTGTTAAACTCTGGTTCTACTGAATCAATGCGTTTTTTCAATTCATTTACATCTTGGTCAAGTAATGGTACGCGTCTTGCAACTGCCTCACGGGTATGATTGCAGGCAAGTCTAGCTAAGGTTCTAACTTGACGGAGTTCTGCGATCGCACGTTCTCTGGTAAGAAATGTATTAAGGGAATCCATAAACTTCGGAAAGCCAGTCCCCTCTAAATCAGCTTGAGGGTTCTTCAACCGTCGTCTGAGTGCTTGAATTGACGAAAGCTCAAACACCCTTTCTTCATAAATATTCTGGCCTTCTACAGTACAATATTCTGCTAAATTCGCCTTAAATACTTGCCGCAATCTATCCTCAGATGCTTGTAATTCTTCGACATCATCAGGATCGATCAATGATTCCCGCACCTGATCCCAAGCATTAACTAAGAAGAAAACTGTCAATCCTCGACCTTTGATATAATTTTCTAAGTAGCGACGCTCACCCAAGGTACAAGGTTGAGAAGCTCTCATCACAAACAGAATTGCATGGCAATTATTTACATAACCCAAAGATAATTCGTTTCGTGCTTCTGTATCATTCAATCCTGGGCTATCGACAATTTCAATTCCCTTTTCTAGTAGCGTTAAGGGATATTCAACTACTGCATAATCGACATCTGGAAATGCTTGCTTTTTCTCCTGCTCTAGTTTTTTTGCTTCAGCCGGATCGATAGTATATTTATATTTAAAGTTTTGAAAATCTAACTCTTGCGGACTTTTACCATCATTAAAATGAATAGTAACTTTCTTTTCTGGGCCATAGCGTAAAACTGTTAATACTGCGGTACAAGGGTTAACATCGCTCGGCAATAAGTTTTCCCCAATTAAAGCGTTGAGAAAAGTACTTTTTCCCCGTTTCATATCGCCCAAGACTAAAAGGCGAAATACACCTTGGCGGAGGTTTTTACTAGCTACTGTAATATCTTCAATATCTCGCTCTAAACTGAGTTTTCCTGATGAAGAGTCGCCAGCTAACTCCGCTTGATTAATAGTTTCAGCCAGTTTAGTTAAACACACAGACATCTCCGATCGCACTTGAGCAACCCGCTCTAAATCTTGGATAAATCTGTCAGTTGCCACCTGATTTGTCATAAAATTTACACCTTAATTAAAGATTGATTTTTTTAGATTCCAAAAATAGTTTGTAAGACACCCACCCCAGCACACCAACAATAATAAACCCAGCTAATACTGAGGCTATTCTTACTGCAACTAGCGCTACCACACCAAGAGCAAAAAGCTTTCCACCCAGAATCAGTTTTTTCATCCAAGGTTTCCGATCTGGCTGATGTTTCACAGTTTGATGAAAAGCTACATCAGTAGCATGGATGTTAGTTTCCATTTCCCGGAGTCGCAATTCAACTTCTCGTTCTCGTAATGTGCGTTCCCGGTGTTCAAGTTCTTTTTGGCGATCGCTCTCAGATGTCATCAGTGTCCATCCCGTCTAAGACAATGAAAAGATACCAGCATTTTCTTATCAATCATGTTGTATACTAACTTACGTAAATATTTAGCAACCCCAGTAAATTTACTATTTTGCTTCTCATAGCCTGGTAAACTGAAGCTGGAGTTGAACACCACAAAATGCACTTTCTTATCGGAAATTTGTGGCGAAAACGAATATTAGGGACTGACAAATAAAAAAACATCCCAAATTTTCTTGTGGGATGGGTGTCCTCACCCGTCCTATATTCAGGGCGGGCAGGATGCCCACCCCACAAGAGGGATAATTAATTTATTTTTTGGAAATCCCTTACTGTCTCACCAAAAGAATTAGTTGCGTGAGAATAAGAAATACAAGCCAGTTGGGTAGACAGCAAAACCTAGAGGAAATCATCATGTTTTCATCCCCTTTAGTTGTGCAAATTCCTCCCTCAATGCAAATGACAGACGAACAGTTTTTTGACTTTTGTGAGGTTAATCGTGAATTACGCTATAAGAGGATGTTTGAAAAGTCCTTGGTGATGTATCAAATACTTTTAGATCCCCCTAAATCCCCCGATAATAGGTATAGTCAAAATGGATATTAAAAATGGCTTCGTCGGCGCTGTTGGTAACACCCCCCTGATTCGCTTAAACAGCTTCAGTGAAGAAACAGGGTGTGAAATTCTCGCTAAAGCTGAATTTCTCAATCCTGGCGGTTCCGTCAAAGACCGCGCCGCACTTTACATTATTGAAGATGCCGAAAAGAAAGGTTTACTCAAACCTGGTGGTACTGTTGTAGAAGGAACTGCTGGTAATACTGGCATTGGACTGGCGCATATTTGCAATGCTAAAGGCTACAAATGCCTAATTATTATTCCCGATACTCAGTCACAAGAAAAAATAGACGCACTGATAGCACTAGGTGCAGAAGTTCGTCGCGTTCCAGCTGTACCCTACAAAGACCCGAACAACTACGTCAAGCTATCTGGCAGAGTCGCTGCTGAGTTAGAAAATGCTATTTGGGCGAACCAGTTTGATAACTTAGCCAATCGCCACGCCCACTACGAAACCACAGGGCCAGAAATTTGGAAACAGACAGATGGTAAAATAGATGCATGGACATCTGCAACTGGTACTGCTGGTACTTATGCTGGTGTGGCCTTGTACTTGAAAGAACAAAATCCAGCGATTAAATGCGTTGTAGCCGATCCTCTGGGTAGCGCACTCTATAGCTATGTCAAAACTGGCGAAATCAATATAGAAGGAAATTCCATTACCGAAGGCATCGGTAACGGTCGCGTCACAGCCAATATGGAAGGCGCACCTGCCGATGATGCTATCCAAATCGATGACAAAGAAGCTTTGCGGGTAGTTTACCAATTGCTAAGGAAAGATGGGTTGTTAATGGGCGGTTCAACGGGTATTAATGTTGGCGCAGCTATCGCCCTAGCGAAGCAGTTGGGGCCAGGACATACCATTGTCACCATCTTGTGTGATAGTGGTTCCCGCTATCAGTCGCGGATATTCAACCCGGAATGGCTAGCTTCAAAAGGACTTTCAATAGATTAGTCATTGGTAATTGGTCATTGGTAAAAAATAATATAAAAGACAAAGGATAAATGACCAACATCACTCAACCATCAAACTTGCCCACAATAGACCAACCCTCTGCTTCTAAATGTGTGCGGGTTTGTCAAAATCGTACCTGCAAAAAGCAAGGTGCGGCCAAGGTATTAGCAGCTTTTACGGCTTTCCCAATCCCTGATGTAACGGTAACGGCTAGCAGCTGTTTAGGACAATGTGGCAATGGGCCGATGGTGCTGGTATTACCCGATATGGTCTGGTATAGCGGCGTTCAACCGGATGAAGTATCTCTACTGATAGAAAATCATTTACTGGATGGTGAAAGAGTCGAACAGATGCTCTATTATCGGTTTCATCCCCAGAGATCAAATTAATTAGCAATATCAAAGTCTGTAATCTTGTTGACTGAAGTGAGGCATCCAATGAATATCCAGCAGCTGCGTCAATCCTTAAAACAAAATTGGCTTGTTTACTACAACCAAAATATTACCTGGCTGGTGAAAATGCGAATTTGGGGGACTTACGATGGTCTACGCCGTCCTTTGTCCGGTTTTATTTTGGCAACACTGTCTGTTTTAGAACCCCAGTTTGATGAAATACTTGCTTTTATGATGGATTTGAATAACGATCCAGATAAAATAGTCGCTGCTTTAGGTCTTAACTTCAATCCTGATGAAGAGTTACGTTTGATAAAATTAGACCATTCTATAACTACAAGCCAAGTGGCAAGTGAGTTGCCAGATGAGAAGCATTCCGAGGATAAACATCTATTATCATCTGTAACTGCCAGCAAGATTGCACTTCAGTCTCTTGCCAAGACTCTAGACTCCAACTTGTCACGGGCCAATCAAGTAGTGCCATTATTTACAGCTAACACTGAAGTAGTTCGCACCCGCAAACCTGAGTTGGTAGTAGCAAATACAACTAAAATTGCTCCAGATACTCCGATAAAAACGCCATCCCCCGGTTTTATAAGGGAATATCAACCCATAGGATTGCACTCTGCGCTGACAATGATTACCGAAGTTAACAGCAAAGCAAAAACTATGCCATCTGTGGCGCTAGCTAGCGAGGTTAAAAGCAACGCGCCATCTGTCCGAATCCCTGTAGGCGCATTGCTGGCAATTACAACCGAGATTAACAGTAATGGCAAATCAGTGCGATCGCTAGCAATTACTACTGAGGTTAAAAGCAACGGTAAACAACCGAATATTCAACCACAAGAGGTTAAAAGCAAAGTGATACCAACCACTAATGCCCGTAGTTTAGCTTCTTGGGTGGATGAATTTTGTTACGGCACTAGAAATAAAGAAGAAGATATTAGGACTTGAATTACTTACGGGTACTCGTGAGATACAAAGGGGATTTCTATGACTTCACCTTCAGTTTCTCCCACTTTAACTTTTAAGCCTACGCCACCAGCTTTGGTGCGAATATAACCTAGTCCAAAATAACCATCAGCCGTTTCTGTGTAACTGGTAAGTTTACCGACCTTTTCATCTCCAACTGCGATCGCACTTCCAACTTCCACAGGGGCACTGAGGCGGATACCCAAAAGGTGTTGTTTTACACCTTTATATGTATTTAATCGAGCGATGGTTTCTTGCCCAATATAGCAACCTTTAGTAAAAGAAATTGTTTGCCACAAACCAACTTCCAGAGGATTGTAATCATCTGTGAGTTCGGAATCTGGCGCGGGACGACCTTGTAAGATTCGTAAGGCATCCCAAGCGCGATCGCTCATCTCTACCGCCCCAGCTTCTAACAATTTATTCCATACTGTCGCTTTATCAGTATAGGGGAAAGTTAAGGTGTATCCGGGCGCAGCTAACCCACTACCCACGGCAATCCGCACTCCCTCGGCGGGAGCAATAGTGTATACTTTGTGACTACCGTAAGGTTGGCCGATGAGTTCGCCAATACCCAGCTTTTCTAAAATAGCGTCGCTTTCTGGGCCAATGAGGCTGAAGGTGTTGGTATATTTTGTGATATCAGATAATTCCACCTTGTCAGCAAAGAAAATATATTTATCCAGCCATTCCATGAGATATTGGCGGCGGTTGGGTGAAACTAGCAGGATTACTGCATCTTCTCTAACGTAGGCGGTTGCTAAATCAATTGTTCTGGCTGTGGAAGTGACAAAAACCGTATCACAACCTTGTCCTGGCTTGAGTATTTGGAAATTGTTAGTACTTTGGTTGTGTAAAAAGTTGAGGCGATCGTCGCCAGCCACTTTGATGCGTCCCCAAGCGGTGCGATCGCATATTGCAACCCCAACTCTAGCGGCTTGGATAGCTGCTGCGTCTCGATCGTCAATTGTAGATGTTGGCATAGTGGTGAGAACTGCCCTGTTTTAATGTTGTCGCACTGGAAATCTTAGCAAATAAGCGTTTCCGGCTTCAACGTACCTCCGGTTTTCTTGTAACTGAAGTGCATTGGCAAAGTACCTTGTGTTAGTTGCGTTCTGGTCACTTCCATAGAAAAACACGAGAAATAGTACCTTTTAGAAGCAGACAGAACAAGAGTGCGATCGCTTGGAAAAATAAGCTAACTTGAAAATTTAGCTTTTATAAAATAATCAAGCGCCCTGTGTAATGGCGCTTCCCCATTGGTTAGATACTTTAAGATTAAAACAACATACTTTCAGGATAATGACATATATCTCCCAAAAAACCCTCACTACAGAAGATTTTCTGTCCCAATACCGAGAGAATACCCACTATGAATTAGCAGACGGAGAACTAATTAATATGGAACCCACTGCCCCCCATGAAACGGTGAGTGGCAAAGTTGCAACCCAAATTGGTATACAAATTGTTACAGAACAACTCCCCTGGTTTATTCCTCGCACTTGTTTAATTTACCCTTTCGCGGATGCAGCCACAGTTCGTCGTCCTGATGTTGTGGTTCTTGATGAAACTGTTCTTGACCGCGAACCTCTTTGGGAGCGAGAACCCGTAATTACGCTGGGACGTTCAATTAAGCTGGTGGTTGAAGTTGTGAGTACTAACTGGGAAACTGACTATGCTCGCAAAGTTGAGGAGTATGCACTTTTAGGCATTGCTGAATATTGGATTGTAGATTATCGAGGATTGGGTGGAGTCGCATTTATTGGTAAACCGAAACAACCTACTTTCACTGTATGTCAACTAGTTGAAGATACTTATATTTTACAACAATATCGATTAAATCAATTAATAAAATCACCACTTCTGCCCCGTCTTCAACTTCGCCTAGATGATATTCTTCCTCGTTGAGTGTGTCCTGCTCCCAGAACTGCGGGCTTCATGGCTTTACTAACATCAATTCCTACCCATTGAGAAATATTTTCCATTACCAGTTTGACTTCTTCAGTGCGATCGCTCTCTGCTATCGATTATTTTGTAGCTCCCCAACTTTAAATCTGCTGTATCTCTTGTTTTTGAAAGCGTTGAGCTTCAGAACTCGGAACTTGAGCTTTAGAACTCGAAATGTCAAATTCTCCACTCAAACTCCGAGTTTTTAAGCTCTAACTTTCAATATCTTAAGCAGATTTTCTGCACTATTGATGCTTATGGCTGTACTCTTGCGAGATTTACAGACGAAATTGCACCTTTATCAACTTTTAGTTTCTACTTTTGAAAGAGTTTAGCCATTCTTGAACTTGCTCGCGGGCAATATCGCGCCCTCCAAGACCAAAGGCTAAGGCAATAGCAACTGCGATCGCACCTAATAAAAGTCCAAAGGCTAAATTCACAATATCACTGGCAACTCCAATCTGTTGCAGTGCCATTGCAGAGACTAAAGCAATAATGGCAATTCGCGCTACTTGCCCCAAAATCTCTGCCTGACGTTCGCCGGAACTGGTAATGATATTAAAAGCCAGATTTGCCAGGAATAAGCCAATGGCAAAGATTACCAATCCCGCCAAAATCCGCCCGAATATAATCACAATCCCAGACACTAATGCTGTCAGGGCTGCGATATTCAAGATATTTACCGCCGCCACCGTTGCAAATAGCATGATACCCACTAAGGCAACAATACCTGCAATTTCCGATGGAGTGCGGCTTGGGGTATGGGCAATTGTTGGTTCGGTTGAAATTTCGATGCGTCTAGTGGGTGTTGTTAGACCCAAAATAGTGAAAATGTTATTAAAGCCTAAATTGGTGAGGATACTTGTAACCAAATCTGCGACAAACCGCCCCACGAAATAGGCAACAATTAAAATTGCCACGGCTGTAAAGATGGCAGGGAGAGCGTTAAGAATCTGTTGCAGCATAGCGATCGCCGGGACAGAGATCGCATCAATTCGCAAGGCATTAAGCGCTGCGATCGCCACAGGAATCAAAATCAAAACATAGACAATTGTGCCGAGAATATTCGATAGAGGTTGCACCCCCGCAGCCGCAGATAATCCCAAACGACTACCCAAATGATCGATCCCAGTTGTTGCCAACAAGTTAGTCACAATCCGGCGCACCACATTAGCTAAAAACCAGCCAACTAGAGCAATTAGCGCCGCCGCTAAAATGTTTGGCAGAACTAGCAGAACCTCTGTAATCAGAGCTTGTACTGGTTGTAGAGCCTGTCTTAGTCCGAGAGTATCTAAAACTGGGGCGAGAAACAGTAAAAATATAAACCAATACAGAGCATTACCAATGGTGTCACTCAGAGACAACTGATTCAGGCTAGGTGTCCTGTCTTCTGGTTCTGGATTCAAACGCTCATCCAGATTAAATGCCTGTAACGATCGCACAGTGATAATCTTCACAATGGTTGCCAAAAACCAGGCGGTTCCTAAAAGGATTCCCGCACCAACCAAATTTGGCAAAAAGCCAATAAGTTGATTGAGAAAATTATTCAGGGGTCGAGAGGCTACCTCCAGATCCAACGTCTGTAAAACAGCTACCGCCGTCAATAGGATAATACTCCAAAAGACTAAGCTGGAGATTAATTTCTCCACTTGGGGAACATCTTGACGACCTGTTACCCCTGCGGCAATGCGATTATCTATATTTGTGCGATTGAGGATTCCTCGCGTCACCGCAGCTGCGATCGCTGCAATTAGCCAACCTACTAACAAAATTGCTACTGCCCCCAGTAGACGGGGCGTAAACAGAATTATCTGTTGAACAATACCTTGTACATTAGCGATTCCTTGATTCACTGCTGGTTGTATCGGTTGCAGACTGGGCGATTGTGCCAAAAATTGCTGCACCCTCATGGGCAAACCAACTCCTATCACCTGGGTTATTCCTTGCCAAGTTGTGTTCATGGTTTTCGGAAATTAAGCTTAAGTATTCACCGCAAACACTGAGTAAGTGTTTTGCCTATCAATTTACCAGTAAAAACATACATCTATCGCATTGATATCAAGAGTAATTTTTGACTTTGTTACTAAATATTTGATTTAATGTACTGACAATGGCGAATTTTGCGTTACTCTAATTGCAGCAACAGCATCGAAGATGTGGAATGCCGCAAGTTTTAGAACAATCAATTCAAATTAATGCTACAGCTACGGTGGTGGAGCGCTGTATTAGCGATTTAGCTCTTATGCAACGCTGGCTCAACCCCGTCCTGCGTTGCGAACCTGTGGGTGAAGCTTGGAGTACTGATGTCGGCAGTCAAAGTCGTTTTATCATTCAAATTCCTCTGCTGAAACCCACGTTGAATAGCGTAGTTGTAGAACGACAACCAGGTTTGGTAGTCTGGGAATTCCAGGGATTTTTTCAAGGGCGCGATCGCTGGGAATGTCAACCCACAGAAAAGGGAACGCTTTTACTAAACCGTTTTGAGTACGATATTCCTAACCCCTTAGTGAGTTGGGGTTTCAACACCTTTGCTGCTTCTTGGACAAAAGCAGATATGCAAGCTCAACTCCGCCGCCTGAAACGAGTCGCAGAAAATTCGTAATTCGTAATTCGTAATTCGTAATTCGTAATTCGTAATTGGGCACAAAAGGCAGAGGGGCACTTAGCTGGGGTAAGGGGGAGAATTAAGAATTACCTCTTTCCCCTCTGTTTCCCAGTCCCCATTCTCCAATCCCCATTCCCTAGTCCTTACCCAACTCGGTAAGTAGCCGCCGAATCATTGATGCATCCTGGGCCTCAGGAACTGCTGCTAAATAATTTTGTAAGTCGTTTACTGCTTGGGGGTAGCGACCGAGTTGATAGGAGATTAAGCCGCGATCGCGCAATTCTAAAGTTAAATTAGGAAACAGTAACAAAATTCGTTCAATCGCTGCTAGGGTTTTTTCTAATTCTTGTTGTTTGAGGTAGATAAGTTTTATATTTGTCAGCATTCGGGCTAAAAATTGCCGATTACTGACTACAGCTAAAAATTCTGGTTGTAGGCTAACAGGTCGCTGATAAAGTTGAGACAGCAGTTCTTCGCAATCTTGGGCAAATATTATTTCACCGCCATTGAAGGCATCTACGAAAATCTCTATATCTGGAACATCTGGACGAATCAGGAAATGTCCTGGCATCCCTACACCCACCATCGGAAAATCAATCCGTCTGGCAACCTCCAGGTAAACCAACGCCAAGGTTATGGGAATTCCCAATCGGCGGTCAATTACATCATTAAAAAAACTATTGCGCGGATCGTAATAGTCAACTTTATTAGCAGAAAAGCCTAGATCATCGTAGAGATACTGATTAATACTTTGAACTATCCGCAAAGGATATCGTGAATCAGGCAGGCGTTCTTGAAGCTCCCATGCCATTGTATCAAGGGCATTAAGATATTCCTCTGGGTCTAACTTGGGATATTCTTCTTGTGCAATATACAAAGCTGCCTTTGCTAGGTCAATGTTTTCGTCAGCCTGCTGAATCTCCTGATAAAAATATTGTCGCGCTGACGAGAAATTCATAAGCTGTTGCTCGGTGAAAGTGTGATGAAACTACAGCCAAACCCAATGCTGGATTGGGTTTGCCTGAAAACAATTTTTTATATCTAAACATTTTATAATTCTAATAAACTACTGAATTGCACTGGTGTAGGCGATCGCAATTCAGAGAAAGCCTGAAACACTAATTCTGCCTTCAATAATTTAAACCGTGAGATCGAAACAAGGGACTCTACCGTGTATAGTTTTGCGTAATTCCTAAGTGTTGTGTCTAGAATCATCATGACACGCCAGTTTTAATTTTGAGTCTTTCCTAGTGCCCATGCTAAAACTTACCTTAATTTTGATCCCCAAGCCCCAGTCTTAAAGATCAATTTAAGGCGAAGGTGGGGGCGTTCAGTGCTAATCTGAAAGGTGACATTGCTTAATTTTATGTCTTCTCCGACCTTATCTGAAATATAGCTTCACTCATTAGGCGCAGCATGGTCACAACCGCAGAAAAAACAAACATTGGCTACATTACCCAAATCATTGGCCCAGTCGTAGACGTTAAATTTCCCGGCGGGAAATTGCCACAAATCTACAACGCTTTGAAAATCAAAGGCACCAATGAAGCTGGACAGGAAATCAACATCACCATTGAAGTACAGCAACTGCTGGGCGACAATCAGGTGCGGACTGTTGCGATGAGTTCCACAGAAGGCTTAGTGCGCGGTTTTGAAGTTACCGATACAGGCGCTCCTATCAGCGTGCCAGTTGGTAAAGCCACATTGGGTAGAATTTTCAACGTCCTTGGCGAACCCGTGGACAACAGAGGCCCAGTAAATGCTGAAGCAACTCTACCCATCCACCGCTCGGCTCCCAAATTCACCGATCTGGAAACCAAACCTTCGGTGTTTGAAACTGGGATTAAAGTTGTTGACCTTCTGACTCCCTATCGACGCGGCGGTAAAATTGGTCTATTCGGCGGTGCTGGTGTTGGTAAAACCGTGATCATGATGGAATTGATCAACAACATCGCTACTCAGCATGGTGGAGTATCCGTATTTGCTGGCGTGGGTGAACGCACCCGTGAAGGCAATGACCTCTACAACGAAATGATGGAATCTGGGGTTATCAACAAAGACAACCTCAACGAATCAAAAATTGCTCTAGTTTACGGTCAAATGAACGAACCACCCGGAGCAAGAATGCGGGTTGGTCTTTCGGGATTGACAGTAGCAGAATACTTCCGGGATGTGAACAAGCAGGATGTGCTGCTGTTTATTGATAATATCTTCCGGTTTGTACAAGCAGGTTCCGAAGTATCCGCGCTATTGGGTCGGATGCCTTCTGCGGTTGGATATCAGCCCACATTGGGAACCGACGTAGGTGAACTGCAAGAGCGGATTACCTCGACTACAGAGGGTTCCATTACCTCCATTCAGGCAGTATACGTACCTGCGGATGACTTAACCGACCCCGCACCTGCTACTACCTTCGCCCACTTGGACGGAACTACAGTACTGTCTCGCGGTTTGGCTGCTAAGGGAATTTATCCCGCAGTTGACCCCCTGGGTTCAACTTCCACCATGCTCCAGCCCAATATTGTCGGTGAGGAACACTACAATACTGCGCGGGCGGTGCAATCAACTCTACAACGTTACAAAGAACTCCAAGATATTATCGCCATTCTCGGTTTGGATGAATTGTCTGAAGAAGACCGTCTAATCGTGGCCCGGGCGCGGAAAGTTGAGCGCTTCTTGTCTCAGCCGTTCTTTGTCGCAGAAGTATTTACCGGTTCTCCTGGTAAGTATGTGAAGTTAGAAGATACCATCAAAGGCTTCCAAAAGATTCTGTCTGGTGAGTTAGATGCTCTGCCAGAACAGGCTTTCTACTTGGTTGGCGACATTAACGAAGCGATCGCTAAAGCTGAAAAAATCAAAGGTTAGTCATTAGTCACTGGTCATTGGTCATTAGTCATTAGTCATTAGTTCAACTGCTAATGACTAATGGCAATTACGAAAGACAAAGGACAAATGACAAAGGACGAAGGACAAAGGACAAAAGACAAATGACATTAACCGTTCGGGTAATTTCTCCAGATAAAACAGTCTGGGATGCTCCAGCTGAAGAAGTAGTTTTGCCTAGCACAACCGGTCAACTAGGTATCCTCACTGGACACGCACCACTTTTGACCGCCTTGGATACTGGTGTAATGCGAGTCCGTGCCGCGAAAAATCAGAATTGGGAAGCGATCGCCCTTTTGGGTGGCTTTGCCGAAGTCGAAGAGAACGAAGTGACAATTCTGGTTAACGGCGCTGAACGTGGTGACAAAATTAACCTAGAAGAAGCTCGTGCTGCTTACAACAAAGCAGAAGCGGGACTCACTCAAGTCTCAGCAGACGATCGCCAAGCCCAAATTAAGGCAAATCAAGCCTTCAAACGCGCCCGCGCTAGGTTTCAAGCTGCTGGCGGTTTGGTCTAATTTAACTGATTCGGCGGAATTCCCCGTCCCTCTACAGGGCGGGGATGGATAGCCGGACGACGACGAAAACACCTCCA